>DASVPJ010000034.1:0-13614 GCA_036382875.1 Mycobacteriales bacterium | reverse complement strand
AAGGGCAAGCAGGGCCGGTTCCGCCAGAACCTGCTCGGCAAGCGCGTCGACTACTCGGGCCGTTCGGTCATCGTCGTCGGCCCGCAGCTCAAGCTGCACCAGTGCGGCCTGCCCAAGCAGATGGCGCTGGAGCTGTTCAAGCCGTTCGTCATGAAGCGGCTGGTCGACCTCAACCACGCGCAGAACATCAAGAGCGCCAAGCGCATGGTCGAGCGCGCGCGTCCCGTCGTGTGGGACGTGCTCGAAGAGGTCATCACCGAGCACCCGGTGCTGCTCAACCGCGCGCCCACGCTCCACCGCCTGGGCATCCAGGCGTTCGAGCCGCAGCTCGTCGAGGGCAAGGCCATCCAGATCCACCCGCTCGTCTGCACGGCGTTCAACGCCGACTTCGACGGCGACCAGATGGCCGTCCACCTCCCGCTGTCCGCGGAGGCGCAGGCCGAGGCCCGCATCCTGATGCTGTCCTCGAACAACATCCTGTCGCCGGCCCACGGCCGCCCGATCACCTCGCCGACGCAGGACATGGTCCTGGGCTTGTTCTTCCTGACCGCCGGCAAGGACGGCGCGCAGGGCGAGGGCCGGACGTTCTCGTCGGTCGCCGAGGCCGTGATGGCGTACGACAACCGCGAGCTGGACCTGCAGGCCCGCATCACCGTCCGCCTCAAGGACGTCGCCCCGCCGACGGGCTGGGTCGCGCCGGCCAACGAGAACGACGAGGACGGCGAGCCCGCGCAGCTCCGGCTGGAGACGACGCTCGGCCGCTGCCTGTTCAACGAGGCGCTGCCGGCGGACTACCCGTTCGTCGACGCGGAGGTCTCCAAGCGCAAGCTGAGCGAGATCGTCAACGACCTCGCCGAGCGGTACCCGAAGGTGCAGGTCGCCGCGACGCTCGACGCCCTCAAGGCGGCGGGCTTCCACTGGGCGACCCGGGCCGGCGTCACGATCGCGATCGACGACGTCGTCACGCCGCCGCAGAAGGCGGCCATCCTCGACAAGCACGAGAAGGAGGCCGACAAGATCGAGAAGCAGTTCCAGCGGGGCGTCATCACCGACGACGAGCGCCGCCAGGAGCTGATCGAGATCTGGACGAAGGCCACCGCCGAGGTCGCGCGGGCGATGGAGGCGAACTTCCCGAAGATGAACCCGGTGTTCATGATGGTGAACTCCGGTGCCCGCGGAAACATGATGCAGGTCCGTCAGATCGCCGGCATGCGAGGTCTCGTCGCCAACCCGAAGGGCGAGATCATCCCGCGGCCGATCAAGACGAACTTCCGCGAGGGCCTGACCGTGCTGGAGTACTTCATCTCCACGCACGGCGCCCGCAAGGGCCTGGCCGACACCGCGCTCCGTACGGCGGACTCGGGCTACCTGACCCGCCGCCTCGTGGACGTCTCGCAGGACGTCATCATCCGCGAGGAGGACTGCGGCACCGAGCGCGGCTTCCCGATGCGGATCGCCGCGGCCGGCCGCGAGGGCGGGCTCGTGCGCGACCCGCACGTGGAGACCGGCGTCTACGCCCGCACGCTGGCCGAGGAGGTGACGGCGGGCGGCGAGACCGTCCCGGCCGGCACGGACCTGGGCGACCTGGTGATCCAGCGCCTGGTCGACGCGGGCGTCGAGGAGGTCAAGGTCCGCTCGGTCCTGACCTGCGAGGCGAAGCAGGGCACCTGCGCGATGTGCTACGGCCGCTCGCTGGCGACGGGCAAGCTCGTCGACCTCGGCGAGGCGGTCGGCATCGTGGCCGCGCAGTCGATCGGCGAGCCCGGCACGCAGCTCACCATGCGGACGTTCCACACCGGCGGTGTCGCGGGTGAGGACATCACGCACGGCCTGCCGCGTGTGGTCGAGCTGTTCGAGGCGCGGGTCCCGAAGGGCAAGGCGCCGATCGCCGAGGCGACCGGCCGGGTCCGCATCGAGGACGCCGAGAAGCTGCGCAAGATCGTGGTCACCCCGGACGACGGGTCCGAGGAGATCGTGATCGACAAGATCAGCCGCCGCCAGCGGCTGCGCGTGCAGGACGGCGACCACGTCGAGGTGGGCGAGAAGCTCACCGAGGGCGCGATGGACCCGCACGACGTCCTGCGCATCCTCGGCCCCCGCGCGGTGCAGCAGCACCTCGTGGCCGAGGTCCAGGAGGTCTACCGCTCACAGGGCGTGTCGATCCACGACAAGCACATCGAGATCATCGTGCGGCAGATGCTGCGCCGGGTGTCGGTGCTGGAGTCGGGCGACACGGAGTTCCTCCCCGGGCAGCTCGCGGAGCGGGCGAAGTTCGAGGCGGAGAACCGGCGGATCGTCGGCGAGGGCGGCGAGCCCGCGTCCGGCCGCCCGGTCCTGATGGGCATCACGAAGGCGTCGCTCGCGACGGAGTCGTGGCTGTCGGCGGCGTCGTTCCAGGAGACCACCCGCGTCCTCACCGACGCGGCGATCTCCGCCAAGAGCGACTCGCTGCTGGGCCTCAAGGAGAACGTCATCATCGGCAAGCTCATCCCGGCCGGCACCGGCATCAGCCGGTACCGCAACATCCGGGTGGAGCCGACCGAGGAGGCGCGCCAGCAGGTCTACGCGAACGCGTGGACCGACGACGGCGACTACGCCTTCGGTGGCGGCTCCGGCCAGGCCGTGCCGCTGGACGACTACGGCTACGACCGCGACTACCGCTAGACCCGCAACGCACCGCGAGGGCCGTCCCGGAAGGGGCGGCCCTCGCGGCGTTCAGCGGGGTGCGTCGCCGTTGACGAGCGCGGCGAGCGACTCGGCGTCGTAGCCGAGCGCCGCGCCCTCCGGGGACAGCTCGTGCCCGCCGACCGTCAGCACCACTCGGCGCCCGTCGGCGGGCTCGCCGCGCACCTCGGCGGTGCCCGTGACCGGCACGTCGGCGGGGATGCGTTCGCCCAGTGGCACGACGACGCTCGCGCGCGGGTCGGTGCCCTCGTCGAAGAGCACCATGTCGAGCCCGCCGACCGGGTTGCGCAGGATCGCGTACCGCAGGATCGCGGGCGGCAGCCGCCGCAGCCGGCGCAGCCGCCGGAGCGCGACGACCGCGCGGACGACGCAGAACGCCACGAACGCCGCCGTCAGCGCCGCCACCACGGCCACCACGGTGACGCCGCGCCGGGTCCCGTCGTCGGCGACGAGCCGCGCGCTGTCGGGGTCGCCGGGGTCGTAGCGGACGGCGACGGTGTCGCCCTCCTCGTGCTCGTCCATGGCGGGGACGGTCGCCTCGACGCGGCGCCCGGCGACGTCGTACGCCACCACGACCTCGTCGGGCACGAACGGCACGTACGTCTCGACGTGGACGACCGTCGCGTCGGCCGGCTCGGTGGGCAGCGGGCTGAGGGCGCGGTCGAGCGAGGGGACGTTGACCATGACCGCGAACGCCGGGGCGACGAGCGCGATGCCCGCGCTGGCCAGCGCGTCGAGCAGGACGCGGCGGGCCGGGGTCGAGCGCAGCCGCTCCCACCGGCCCGGGCGCGGGACGTCGCGCCAGCGCTCGGTGACCTCCCGGAGCCGCGCGGTCTCGGCGATCGCGGACCAGCTCAGCTCCCACGCCGCGATCCGGGGCGGCGGCTCCTCGGCGACGACGGCGGGGCCTGGCGGGGCGGGGAACGACGGCTCCGCGCGGCGGCGGCGCACCCGCAGGACGCCCCAGCCGGCGAGCGGCACGAACCCGAGCGCGCCCACCACGCCGACGACCCACGGCGTGCTCACCGGGTCCGCGGCCTCGTCGGCGAACGGCGCCGGCAGCGCGAGCACGTCGCGGCGGTCGCCGGGGCGTTCGCCGCCGCAGTCGACGGAGGCGTGGTGGGTCCGGTGCGGGCCGCTCCACTCGACGGCGCAGTACGCGTCGTCGTTGGAGAGCACCCGCGCGCTGACGATGTCGCCGGCGTTCCACAGGTACGCCCACGCGCCGAGCCACAGCAGCGCGAGCGCGGCGAGCCCGGTCACCCACCACGGCGGCCGCTCGCGCGTCGTGGTCAGCCGCGCCTCGGCGGGCTCGCGCAGCAGCTCCTCGACGAGGTCGGCGTAGTCCTCGGTGGTCGCGACCTCGACCACGAAGCCGTTCGGGTCGCGCAGTCGCAGCGCGGCGAGCGGGCCGGCGTTCGGGACGGTGGCGAGCTCGCGCTTGACGAGCGTGAGGCCGTAGAGCGGCACCGGCGCGGACAGCCGGTGCCACGGGCGGAACCGCAGCGGCGACTCGCCGCCGCGGATCGAGCCGCTCTGCCACGCGTCCGGGTACGGGCCGCCGCTGCCGCGCAGGTGGACGCCGAGCGTCACGGCCTCGCCGCGCGCGAGGCGGGCGCGCTTGCCGCCGAGGATCAGCCGCCCTGCCAGCGTCGCGCCGGCGGTGACCGCCGCGGCCGTGGCGATCGGCCACCACAGCACCCACATGGCGCGATCATCCCGGACCGGCGCCGCCCGACGGGGAGCGGCGCCGGTCCGGAAGGCTCAGTGGCCGCGCAGGTCGATGGACCAGGAGGCGGGCTCGTAGACCGCCACCGCCATCGCGCAGGTCGGGGTGCCGTCGCAGACCGCGCCGTGCAGGACGAAGTGCGGCGGGCCGAACGTCTCCCCGGGCCGGCCCGCGACGAGCGCGCCGAGGCTGTCGAGGATGTCGCCGCGGACGTCGTTCTCGGAGTGGCCCTCGTGCTCGACGAACAGCCCCTTGCCGGTCTCTGCCTCCTGCACCCACCCGATGCCGGCCCACGCCTCGTCACCCGGCTCGGTCACCCGCATCTCGGCCATGACGACGTAGAGGCGGTCGCCCCACTCGCCGCCGGGGTCCGACACGGGCCCGGTCATCGGGCGGATCTCGGTCTCCGGCGGGATGACGGAGGAGAGGCGGAGCAGGTTGTAGTTGGCGATGCCGGTGGCGAGCAGCGCGCCGTCGAACGCCGCGAGGGTGTTCGGGCCGTGCCCGGTGCCGCAGGCGATCTCGATGGTCCGCAGCCGCGACGGGGCCTGCGCCGGCCGCGACAGCTCGATGGTGCGCGTGGTCATCGGAGGCCCCCGGCCATGTCGTAGGCGTAGTAGCGCTGGACGTCGAGCTCGTTCACGTCGACGTGCGCGACGCGGTGCGCCGCGCGCGCGGTCGCCTCGGGCAGCCGGATGACGTCGACGTTGAACCCGCAGGCGTCGAACGCCATCACCGCGCGGTGCTCGGCGCAGAACCGGTACAGGTCCTCGAGCACGACCCGCGTCCACGGGCCGCCCTGCCGGTCCGGGCGGACGACGGCGGCGTTGACGTAGAAGATCGCGCCGCGGGCGTGGTGCTCCGGGTAGCGCGAGGCGTAGTACGGCACCGAGATCCACGGCACCAGCGACAGGTCGGTCGCGACGATGGCCATCGAGCCGGCCTCGCCGTGCTCGTCGAACGCCACGAGCTTCGCCACCCGCGCGTCGCGCATCTCCTCGCGGAACTCGTCGTCGGTGAGCGACTGCCGCGCGGCCGCGCGGGTCGCCAGCGGCGCGAACGCCGCCCGGTACACGTCGAGGAACGGTTCCACGAGCTCGTCGGGCACGGCGGTCATGCGTTCGACCCGCACCGGGGCGGACGTGGCGGCGGGCGCCAGGACGGCAGCGGACATGCTCTCTCCGGAGGTAAGGGGGGAAGTGCGGGGCTTTGACCGGCGCCTGTCGCGTCGCTGCGTGACTCCGGCGTCACAGAACGTACAGACGCTTGAGCGGCAAACCAGGGCCAAATCCGAAGTTGGTCAGGGTGGGCCAGGCCGGCCTAGTGACTACCGGTGGGGCCGATGTGACGGAAGCCCTGACTTGTCACGCCATCCGTCATGAACACGCCACGCGGCCTCAACCCCTGGCGCGGGCGTCCGACATCGGCCGCATGAACGCTACGACCTGGCGCCGCTTCCTCGCCGCCGGCTTGGCCGGCGTCGTGCTGCTCACCCTCGCCCCTGCGGAGCACCAGCCCACGCTGACGCTCGTGCTGAGCGCGATCGCGCTCGTCGCGATGCGCCGCGGCACCCGCGCGTGGGCGGGCCCGGCCCGCCGGCCGTGGAACCTGCTCCGCTACGGCGCGTGGGCGTTCATCGGCGCGCAGCTCGTGCGCGCGGGCCACGCCGCCGCGATCGGGCAGCCGAAGCCGTTCCCCTCGCCGGCCGACCCGGTGTTCTACGTCGGGTACGGCCTGCTGATCGCCGGCGTCGCGAGCCTCGTGCTGCGCCGCAAGGCCCAGGTCGAGGGCGACAACCTGCTCGACGCGCTGATCATCGCGACCTCGCTGGGCGTGTTCGTGTCGGCGTACGTGCTCCAGCCGTACGTCACGACGCCGTACCTCGACGTCCTGCAGAAGGCGCTGAGCGTCGCGTACACCGTGTGCGACCTGGTGCTCGTCGGCGTCACCGTCCGCCTCGCCGTCGGCGGCGGCCGCCGCAACGCGAGCTACTACCTGCTCGGCATCGCCTGGGCCGCGGCCATCTCCGCCGACGCGCTGGCGACCGTCGAGACCATGGGCGTCGCGCTCGCGCCGTGGACCTACCTCACGTCCGCGCTCGCGTACGTGTTCCTCGCCGCGTCGGCGATGCACCCGTCGATGGCGCTGCTCGCCGAGCGGCCGCCGGCGCAGGAGGTGCGGCTGACCCGCCGCCGCCTGCTCCTGCTGTTCCTGGCCATGGTGCTGGTCCCCGGCATGCTCGCGCTGGAGGTCGTCAACGGCACCACGCCGCGCACGCCCGTCTACGCCGGCGGCTCGGTGCTCATGGCGCTGCTCGTCCTCGGCCGCCTCGCCGGGCTGGTCCGCTCGAAGGAGCGGAAGGCGGCGCGCGAGGCCGTGCTCCGGTCCGCCGCGGCGTCGTTCGCCGGCTCCACCGACGCCGACGACATGCTGCGCGTCGCGATCGACGCGCTCGCGTCGCTGGCCGACGCGGGCGCCGACCGCCGGGTCAGCCTCACGACCGTCGACGGCGACGCGCTGCGCGTGCTGGCGAGCGTCGGCTTCGCGTCCGACCGCGCGACGGGCACCGTGCTGCAGGTCGACGCGCTGGTCGAGGCGATCACCCGCGGCGAGTCGTACGAGGCGGTGCGCGACGGCGCGGTCGACGTGCCCGGCTCCGCCGGCAGCCGGCACGTCCTCGCGGTGCCGCTGGCCGCCCGCCAGTCGGTGCGCGGCGCGTTCGTCGTCACGACCACGCGGCCGGTGCCGTTCGAGGTCACCCGGGCCGTCGGCGCGCTCGCCGACCAGCTCTCGGTCGCGCTGGAGGCGAACGCGCTGGCCGACGAGATCGCCCGCCGCAAGCACGAGCGCCGCTTCCGCGCGCTCGTCGAGAACGGCTCCGACCTGGTCACGCTCGTCGACGCGACCGGCACGGTCTTCTTCGCGAGCCCGGCGTGCCGGCACCTGCTCGGCGTGCCCGACAGCGAGCTCGTCGGCCACCACCCGCTGGAGCGCATCCACCCGGACGACCGGTTCCTCGCCGGCAGCCTGCTCGACGTCGTGTGGGCGTCGGCCGGTGCCCGCGAGCCGATCGAGTCGCGGTTCCTCCACGCGGACGGCACCTGGCGCTGGTTCGACGTCGTCGCCGAGAACCTGCTGGACGACGCGGAGGTGGCCGGCGTGGTCGTGCACTTCCGCGACATCTCCGACCGCAAGCGGGCCGAGCTGGAGCTGCAGGAGAGCGCGGCGCGGTTCCGCTCGCTGGTGCAGCACGCGTCCGATGTCGTCGTCGTGCTCGACGGCGAGGCGCGGATCACGTACGTGTCGCCGTCGGTGACCCGCGTGCTCGGCTACCTGCCCGACGAGATCGCCGACACCTCCGGCGCGCTGCTCGTCCACCCGGACGACGTGGCGACGCTGCCCACCGCGTGGACCGAGTCGTTCCCGCCGTTCACCCGCGAGGTCCGCGTCCGCCGCCGCAACGGCGACTGGGCCGTCGTGGAGTTCACCGCCAGCGACCTGCGCCGCGAGCCGGGCGTCAACGGCATCGTGCTGAACGGCCGCGACGTCACCGACCGCAAGACGCTGGAGGCGGAGCTGCGCCGGCTGGCCCTGCACGACGACCTCACCGGCCTGGCCAACCGCACGCTGTTCCTCGACCGCGTCACGCAGGCGCTCAACCGCGAGGTGGCGCCCACGATGGGCGTGCTGTTCGTGGACCTGGACGACTTCAAGACCGTCAACGACGGCCTCGGCCACGTCGCGGGCGACGCGCTGCTGCGCGCCGTGGCCGGCCGCATCTCCGGCGTGCTGCGCGCGCAGGACACGGCGGCCCGGCTCGGCGGCGACGAGTTCGGCGTGCTGCTGGACGACATCACCGACTTCGACGCGGTCGAGGTCGCGCACCGGGTCGGCGCGGCGTTCCGCGACCCGTTCACGGTGGAGGGCCGCCAGCTCAACGTCACCGCCACCGTCGGCGTCGTCGTCCGCCGCGACGAGAAGGTCTCGACCGAGGTGCTGCTGCGCCGCGCCGACGTCGCGATGTACCTCGCCAAGACGCGCGGCAAGAACCGCGTGCAGGTCTACGAGCCCGGCATGGAGGAGCTGTTCCGCGAGCGGCTGGAGCTGAAGGGCGACCTGGCCGCCGCCGTCGAGGGCGAGCAGTTCCGCCTGGTGTACCAGCCGATCGTGTCGCTCGCCGACGGGTCGCTGGAGGGCTTCGAGGCGCTGGTGCGCTGGCAGCACCCGGAGCGCGGGCTCGTGCCGCCGAACGTCTTCGTCCCGATCGCGGAGGAGACCGGCGACATCGTCGCGCTCGGCCAGTGGGTGCTGGTGACCGCGTGCCACCAGCTCGCCGCGTGGCAGCGCCAGTACGGCATCCGCCCGCGGATGAGCGTCAACCTGTCGGTGCGCCAGCTCGAGCACCCGGCGTTGCTGGCCCAGGTGCGGGCGGCGATCGCCGACGCCGGCATCGAGGCCGGCGACCTCACGCTGGAGATCACCGAGAGCGTGCTCGCCGCGGACGTCGAGGTGGTGCGCGGGCAGCTCGCGTCGCTGCAGGGGCTCGGCGTCAAGGTCGCGATCGACGACTTCGGTACCGGCTACTCGTCGTTCTCGTACCTGCACCAGTTCCCGATCGACGTGCTCAAGATCGACCGGGCGTTCGTGATGGACCTGGAGTCGGCGGAGTGCGACCAGGCGGACATCGTCCGCGCGATCGTCTCGCTGGCCCGCTCGCGCGGCTTCCGCACCGTCGCCGAGGGCATCGAGGAGCCGGTCCAGGCGCACGTGCTGCGCGAGCTCGGCTGCGACACCGGGCAGGGCTACCTGTTCGCCAAGCCGCTCGCGCCCGCCGACGCCGACGGCCTGCTCCGCGCCGCGGCGCGGCCGGTGCCGGCGCAGCGCGGCATGCCGGGCATCGAGACGCGCGAGGCGGTGGCGTAACGAGGGGGGAACGCCACCGTCTCGCGTGCCCGGCGGCGTAGGGTCCGCGCCATGCCGAAGTACATCGAGCGGGTGCGGACCGACGCGACGGCCGAGGCGGTGTGGCCGCTCGTGTCCGACCTGACGCGGCACGGCGAGTGGTCCGCGGACCCGCTCACCGTGACCGCCACCGGCGACGGCGCGTACGAGTCCGTCGCGCGGTCGAAGGGCAAGGAGTTCCGCGCCCGGCTGACCGTGCTGGAGTCGGTCGAGCCGTCGCGGTTCGCGTTCCGCGCGACCGACGCGACCGGGACGTACGAGCACCGGTTCACGCTGACGCCCGACGGCGGCGGCACCGTCGTCAGCCGGGAGATCGACGCCACGTCGCTGTCGCCGGCGCAGCGGGTGCTGTTCTACGCCGTGCTGCCGATCGTGAAGAAGCCCAACGCGCGCAAGGCGCTGGAGAACCTCGCGGCCCGCGCCGCCGGCTGACCCGACGTGCCCGAGGTCGTCCGCCTGTCGCCGCGCGGCCGCGCGCTGCGGCTGGCCGGGTGCGGCGCCGCGCTGGCGGCGTTGCTCTACGGCACCGTGTGGGGGACCGACGACCACTTCCCGTTCGGGCCGCTGACGCAGTACGCGTTCGCCGCCGACCCGAACGGCACCGTGCCCGACCTCTACATCCTCGCCGACACCGCGGCCGGCACGACGGTCAAGGTCGCCCTGTCGCCGGACGGCGTCGGCATCGTGCGCGCCGAGGTCGAGGGGCAGCTCGAGGAGTTCCGGCGCGACCCGTCGCGGCTGCAGGGGATCGCCGACGCGCACGCGCGGCTGCACCCCGACGAGCCGCGCTACGTCGCGCTGCACCTGCGGATCAGGCACGTGCGCCTGCGCGACGGCGTCGCGGTCGGCGAGGAGACCGAGGTCGTCTCGGACTGGGTGGTCCGCTGAACGCGGTCGCGGCGTGGTGGTTCGCGCCGCTGCCGGTCGCGCGGGTCGCGGTGCTGCGGCGCGTGGTCTACGCGTTCGTCGTGTTCGACATGTTCGTGCTGGTGAACGACGTCGTGCCGCACGGCTACGCGCCGGCCTCGCTCTACCGCCCGATCCTGGTCCCGCGGCTGCTGCACCTGCCCGCGCCGACGCCGGCGTACGTGCAGACGCTGCGCGCCGTGCTCGTCACCGCGGCCGTGGTCGGCGCGCTCGGCCGGCTGCCGCGCGCCGCCGGCTGGGTCGTCGCGGTGGCGTACCTCGACTGGATCTTCCTCGGCTTCTCCTACGGCAAGGTCGACCACGACCACCTCGCGCTGGTCGTCGCGCTGTTCACGCTGCCGCTGGCCGGCCCGGCCCGCGGCGTCGCGCGCGGCACCGTGAGCGAGGCGGCCGCGTGGACGTTGCGCTGCATCCAGGTCGCCGCCATCGCCACGTACTTCCTCTCGGCGTACGCCAAGCTCCGGCACGGCGGCTGGTGGTGGGCCAACTCCGCGACGTTCGCCTGGGCGCTCTCGCGGCGCGCCACGTCGCTCGCCGAGCCGCTGATCGGCCACCCCGCGGTGCTCGTCGCGGGGCAGTGGGGGCTGCTGGTCATGGAGCTCCTCACGCCGGTCGTGCTGTTCCTGCGCGGCCGCGCGCTCGCCGTCGCGCTGGGCGTGCTGGTGGCGTTCCACGTCACGACGTACCTGGCGATCGAGATCCACTTCCTGCCGACGGTGGTGTGCCTGCTGGCGTTCGTCCCGCTCGAACGGCTAGCCGAACGCCGCTTCCCGCAGCTCGGCGAACGCCGCCGCGAGGTCGGGTAGCTGGTAGTGGGCGTTGAGCCCGCTGGTGTTCGGCAGCAGCCAGATGCCCGCGGGGCCGAGGCGTTCCTCCTGGCGCCCGACGACCGCCTGCGGCCGCCCGAACGCCGTCCGGTACGACGTCAGCCCGAGGAACGCCACCCACTCCGGCGCGTACTCCTCGACCAGCGCGGTGAGCGGCCCGACACCGGCCCGGATCTCCTCGGCGCTCAGCTCGGCGGCGGTCGCGGTGGCGCGGGCGACGAGGTTCGTGATGCCGACGCCGTACGACAGCAGCTCGTCCGACTCCATGGGGTGCAGCCGCCGCGGCGTGAACCCGGCCAGGTGCAGCGCCGGCCACAGCCGGTTCGCCGGGTTGCCGAAGTGGTGCCCGATCGCCGCCGACATCAGCCCGGGGTTGATGCCGCAGAGCAGCACCTTCAGCCCGGGCGCGACGAGGTCCGGCAGCGTCCGGCCCTTCGCCGCGAGCTGCTCCTCGCGGGTCGGCCGCCGGTACGCCGTCACACCCGCTCCAGCACGAACGCCACCCGCTCCTCGACCGGCGCCAGCGGCAGCTCCACGAGGTGGTAGCCGTACCGGCCGTACGCCTCGACCATCACCTCGTACGTCGCCACCGCCGTCTCCCACGAGTGCTTCCGCTCGTCGTCGTGCACGTAGATCTCCCGCCACGGCGGCGCCACGAGCACCGGCGACCGGTAGCGGCACTCGGCGATCGCCGCCTCGACGTGCGCGGGTACCTCGCCGCGCAGGGCCAGCCACGACCCGGCGACGTCCGGCATCCCGCGGTCGAAGAACACGGTCCCCGGCTGGGTCAGCGCCCACGCGTACGACCGGCGCTCCCAGGCGAGGATCGCCTCGGCGAACGCCTCCGGGTCGTCGTTGCCGACGCCCGCGCGGATCAGCGCCCGGCCCGCCTCGTCCGTCACGGGGTGGCCGCGCGCGGCGAGGGCGGCGAGCAGCGTGGTCTTGCCGCCGCCCGGGCCGCCGGTCAGCACCACGAACCGTTCGCTCACGCGGCCAGACGCTACCGGGCCGGCCCGCGCCCGAACTGTGAAGATCGCCACGCGAGGGAGTGCCGCCGGGGCTGCACAGAACGAGGCGCGGCCGAGCTGGTACCGGCGTGTCGGAGGTCCAGCCGAGCCCGTCCGGCGCCGATACTTCCCGGAGAGCGTCCCCGCACGAGGTGCGGGTGCGACGCGACACTTTGACCTGCGCGGCGAGCGCCGGTAAGGTTCCCCCTTGTGCCTGGGCTCTGCCCGGGTACTTGCGGGCGCCCGGAACGTGCGCGGCGCGCAATCCTCCTCCCGAACGACCCGGGGAGGGAGAAGTGCGCGACACGCCCGACCTCGGGGGTCGGCCGCCAACACCACAGAGTGAGACGGAAGAGCAGGAGACGCGTTGCCCACGATCCAGCAGCTGGTCCGCAAGGGCCGGCAGGCGAAGACGGACAAGACGAAGACGCCCGCGCTCAAGGCATGCCCGCAGCGCCGCGGCGTCTGCACGCGCGTCTACACGACCACGCCGAAGAAGCCGAACTCGGCCCTTCGCAAGGTCGCCCGCGTCCGTCTCACCAGCGGCATCGAGGTCACGGCGTACATTCCGGGCGTCGGCCACAACCTGCAGGAGCACTCGATCGTGCTCGTCCGCGGCGGCCGCGTGAAGGACCTCCCCGGCGTCCGTTACAAGATCATCCGCGGCTCGCTGGACACGCAGGGCGTCCGCAACCGCAAGCAAGCCCGCAGCCGCTACGGCGCGAAGAAGGAGAAGGCGTAATGCCGCGCAAGGGCCCGGCCCCGAAGCACCCGGTCGTCAACGACCCGGTCTACGGCAACCAGCTCGTCACGCAGCTCGTCAACAAGGTGCTGCTCCACGGCAAGAAGAGCACCGCCGAGGCGATCGTGTACGGCGCGCTGGAGCAGTGCCGCGAGAAGACCGGCAACGACCCGGTCGTCACGCTCAAGCGCGCGCTGGACAACGTGAAGCCGACCCTCGAGGTCAAGAGCCGCCGCGTCGGTGGCGCCACGTACCAGGTGCCGGTCGAGGTCAAGGCGGGCCGCAGCACGACGCTGGCGCTGCGCTGGCTGGTCGGCTACAGCCGCGCCCGCCGCGAGAAGACGATGACCGAGCGTCTCGCGAACGAGCTCATGGACGCGAGCAACGGCCTGGGCGCGAGCGTCAAGCGCCGCGAGGACACCCACAAGATGGCGGAGTCCAACAAGGCCTTCGCGCACTACCGCTGGTAAACGACGGAAGCGACGTAACGAACACCATGGCCAAGGACCTCGCCAAGACCCGGAACATCGGGATCATGGCGCACATCGACGCCGGCAAGACCACGACGACCGAGCGGATCCTGTACTACACCGGGCGCACCTACAAGATCGGTGAGGTCCACGAGGGCGCCGCCGTCATGGACTGGATGGCGCAGGAGCAGGAACGCGGCATCACGATCACGTCCGCCGCGACCACCTGCGAGTGGGCCGGCCACACGATCAACATCATCGACAC
>DASVPJ010000033.1:0-70502 GCA_036382875.1 Mycobacteriales bacterium | reverse complement strand
GAGCTCGTCGACAGCACCATGACGGCCACCCAGGACTGGGCAACCCGATGTGGCTACCGCGGTGCCTTCCGCCCGGCGGTCGTCCGCTCGCTGCTGACCCTCAGGCTGCTCACGCACGGCGCCACCGGCGGCATCGTGGCTGCGCCCACCGCCAGCCTGCCCGAGTCACTCGGCGGTGAGCGGAACTGGGACTACCGCTACTGCTGGCTCCGCGACGCGACGTTCAGCCTCTACGCGCTGATGCTCGGCGGCTACGACGCCGAGGCGACCGCGTGGCGCGACTGGCTGCTGCGCGCGGCGGCGGGCGCGCCCGACCAGCTCCAGATCATGTACGGCCCGGCCGGCGAGCGGCGGCTGCCCGAGCTCGAGCTGGACTGGCTGCCCGGCTACGAGGGGTCGCGGCCGGTGCGGGTCGGCAACGCGGCGAGCGACCAGTTCCAGCTCGACGTGTACGGCGAGGTCATGGACTGCCTGCACCAGGCCCGCCGGGCCGGCGTCGAGACCGACGAGAACGTGTGGCGCTTCCAGCTCGCGCTGATGGAGTGCCTCGAAGGGCGCTGGCGCGAGGCCGACGAGGGCATCTGGGAGGTGCGCGGCCCGCGCCGCCACTTCACCCACTCGAAGGTCATGGCCTGGGTCGCCGCGGACCGCGCGGTCAAGGCGGTCGAGCGTTTCGGCGGCGACGGCCCCGCCGACCGCTGGCGCGCGCTGCGCCGGGAGATCCACGACGAGGTGTGCCGCGAGGGCTACGACGCCGGCCGCGGGGCGTTCACCCAGTCGTACGGGCGCGACGAGCTCGACGCGAGCCTGCTGATGATCCCGCTCGTCGGCTTCCTGCCGGCCACCGACCCGCGGATGGTCGGCACGGTCGAGGCGATCGAGCGCGAGCTGTGTGACTCCGGCTTCGTCCGCCGCTACGCCGCCGGGAGCCTCGGCGAGGTGGACGGGCTGCCGGGCGGCGAGGGCGCGTTCCTGCCGTGCACGTTCTGGTTCGCCGACAACCTGATCCTGCAGGGCCGCCGAGACGAGGGCGCCGCCCTGTTCGACCGGCTCGCCGCGCTCGCGAACGACGTCGGCCTGCTGGCCGAGGAGTACGACCCGGCGACCCGGCGGATGCTCGGCAACTTCCCGCAGGCGTTCACCCACGTCGCGCTGGTCAACACCGCGCACAACCTCGGGGCCGGCCGCAGCCCCGCGCGCGAGCGCGGGGACGGCACCGGCTGATCCCGTGCGCGCCGCGGCCGCGTCAGCGGCACGCCATGGTGTCGTCGACGTACGTGCGGTTGCGGCCGGTCGTCTGCTGCCACGCGCGCGGCACCCGGACGCCGCCGCGCGCCCGCCACGCCGCGGGCGACTCCCACACCCCGGGGTCCTCGACCCAGGTCTGCGTGCCCTGGACGGTGATCCGGCCGCGCGCGTCGACCAGGACGTGCGCGTCGAACCGGTAGTTCCGGCCGCCGTTGTAGCGGCGCAGCGTCTCGCGCGCGAGCTGGTCGGGCGTGAGCGCGGGCACCGGCACGGCCGGCGCCGTGACCGGCGGGGTCGGGTGCCCCGCGTTCGCGATGCGCTCCGCCTCCGCGCGTTCGGTCGCGATGCGACGCTGCTCCGTCGCGACCGAGCCGCGCGCCTCCCGCTGCTTCGTCCGGAAGGTCCGGATGCCGTTGCGGACGTTCGTCTGCCAGTTCCAGTAGTCGCCGGGGAACGTCGGCGGGTCCGGCTGCGCCAGCCCGATGCCCGCGGGCCGGCCGAAGATCGGGCGCAGGGGCCGGGGCGCCGGCACGTCAGGGGGCACCCGGGCGTCGGCCGGCTCGGCCGCCTGCGCGGCCGCGGCGAACTGGCGGAAGCTGCTCTCGTGGCAGATGACCTGGATGAACGTCGGGGCGTCCGCTCCGGCTTCCGCGGTCACGAACGTCCGGATGTCGGCGCGCGACGGGTTCGCTCCCGGTAGGTCGAACCACCGCGGGTCCGAGCGCACGCTCGGCCCGTCGACGACGCCGGGCACGTCGGCCGTCGCGACGAGCCGTCCCCACCCGCCGACGGGGTCGGGGAACGTCGGCTCCCACACGGTCGTCGGGGTGGACGTGCCGGTGAAGTCCTGCGCGTACGGCGCCCAGCCCGCCCGGCTGACCTCGTGACCGCCGACGCGCAGCCGCCAGGTGAACGTGAGCCCGGCGGCGACCGTGGCGGTCGGGTGGCCGACGAGGCGTGCGCGCGCGGCGATCGGGTTGCGCGCGGGCGGGGTCGCCGTCATCCCGACCGCGGCGTCCTCGGCGGGGTTGTCGATGACGATCTCGACCAGGTGGATCGTCGCCGAGGCGGCGTGGCCGTCCGGCGTCGTCGCGTTCACCACCAGCGGCCCGGGCCCCGCGATCGCCAGGTCCACCTCCCAGCCGCCACCGGAGACGGCGACCGACTGGCCGTTCACCGTCACGGTCGGCGTGCCGGACGCGGTGCCGCGCACGTGCAGCGTGCGGCTCGCCGGCCGCCGCTGCGCCGGGTCCGCCACGGGCATCGCCTGCGGCCGGACCAGCCGGTCGTTGGTCATCGCGACGACGTCGGCGTCGGCCGGCTCGACGATCGCGACCGACTCGGCGGGCTTCTTGCGCTGCGACGACGCCGCGGCGGCGGCAGCCGCGGCGGCGGCGGCCGCGGCGGAGCCGGTCACCCACGCGGTGTTCTGGCAGTCGCCGGGGTTGATCCGCAGGTCGCAGTTGTCCGCCGCCGCGACGCCCGCACCGGACAGCAGGACCGCGGCGACCGGCGCGGCGACGGCGACCGCGCGAGCGGCCCAGCGGCCGGCGCTCATCGCTCCGCCTCGCGGAGCAGAAGGATCGTGAGCGACGTCGTCAGGACCGTCGCGACGAAGAACCGCATGCCGAGCCCGACGGGCGAGAGCCGCACCGACGTCGTACCGCCGACGAACGCCGGCAGGTCGCGCAGGCTGCCGTGGATCACCGCGAAGCCGACCAGCACGGGAAGGACCACCGCGGCGATGCCGCGCGCGGTGGGGTTCAGCACCCGGTCCCGCACCGCGTAGAACCGGGCGAGCCGCCGGTCGATGCGCGCGCCGTAGACCACGACCGCCGCGAGCGTGCCGGCGACGGCGACGAGGACCGTTCCGCCGGCGCGGGACGTGCCCTGGCCGCGGAGGAGGAAGTAGAGGACACCGGGCGACGCGCGCAGGCCCATCGCCGCGTACGGCGGCAGCGGCGGGATGCCCGCCCGGTCGCGTACGTACTGCCGCGCCTCGGGCAGGTAGAGGATCGCCGCGGCGACCGCACCGCCGATCACCACGACGAAGAACGCGCTGCGGTGCATGATCCAGTCGAGCCACAGGAACAGCGCGAGGAACGCGAGCGGCAGCCACGCCTGCCGCGCCCGCCGTACGAGGTCGTGCTTCATCCGGCCGCCCCTTCCGGGAGGTGCGTGGCGCACCACCGGCCGAGGGTCGCGCCGAACAGCGCGTGGCCGGTGATGCTGACGACGAGGAACGGGCCCGTGCGCAGCGGCGCGAAGACGAGCGGGTAGACGAGCAGCATCCCGCCCTCCAGGAACAGTCCCCACGCGAGGCCCCACCACCAGCGCGCCGGGCCGAAGATGACGGCGTACGCGACGCCGAACGTCCAGCCGTTCGACACGTGGTACGCCCACCCGGCCACGGCCGCCGCGGCCGACGGCGCCGGCCGCCCCGTGATGAACGTCCCGAACCCGCGGATCGGCGCGAACGGGTCGAACCCGAGCGGGACCGTCAGGACGAGCAGCCAGCGGCCGAGGTCGTACGCGAGGAGCCCGAGCAGGCCGCCGATCGTGCCGGCCGCGAGCCGGTCGCGGAGGAAGGCGTGGTCGACCCGGCCGGCCCACACCATGAGCCCGAGCAGCAGGACGAGGCCAGGGAGCGTCAGGAAGCTGACGGCGTACGGCATCCGGAGCCAGCCGAGCGCGTGCAGCACGAGCGCCACGATCGACGTGGACGCCAGCGCGACGGTGAGGACGGCGACCGGGGCGTTGGCCGGGACCGCGGTGCCGGCGCCGGCCGGCACCGGCGGTGCCGCCGAAGGCGTGCGTCCCCTCATGCCGGCTCCCCCGTTCGCGCTCGCCGCCCCCGGGCGACGCGCGGCGCGACCATATCGCCGCGCGCGAAGCAGTGGAATACCGCGACGCGCCAGGCGCTACGGCCGGCGGCGGCGGGACATCGGGTGGCGCGGCGCGTTGCCCGTGGGCGCGACGGCCAGCGCGCGGCCGGTGGCCGCGCGGGCGCCGGTGAGGCGGACCAGGTCCCCGCCGCCGGGGGCGACGCGGGTGGTCGTCGTGCGGACGCCCGCCTTGCGGGTCATCGCGGCCGTCGCGCGTTCCTGCTCGCGCGTCACGAGCGTCACCACCACGCCGGACTCGCCCGCGCGCGCCGTGCGGCCGGCGCGGTGCACGTAGTCCTTGTGGTCGGCCGGCGGGTCGACGTGCAGCACCAGGTCGACGCCGTCGACGTGGATGCCGCGCGCGGCGACGTCGGTCGCCACGAGCGTGCCGACCGTGCCGTCGCGGAACTCCGTCAGCGCCCGCGTGCGGGCCGCCTGCGTCTTGCCGCCGTGGATCGCGCCGGCGTTGACGCCCGCCGCGCGGAGCTGCTTCGTCAGCCGGTCCGCGCCGTGCTTCGTCCGGACGAACAGCAGCGTCCGGCCGGGGCGGTTCGCGATCTCGGTCACCACGCCGTTCTTGTGGTCGGCGTCAACCACGAACAGGTGGTGGTCCATCGCCGTCACGGCCACCCCAACCGGCGTGGTCGAGTGGGTCACCGGGTCGTTGAGGTAGCGGTCCACGATCGTGCGGACGTTCGCGTCGAGCGTCGCCGAGAACAGCAGCCGCTGGCCGCCGGGGCGGGTCTGGCCGAGCAGGCGGCGTACCGCGGGGAGGAAGCCGAGGTCGGTCATGTGGTCGGCCTCGTCCAGCACCGCCAGCCGCACGTCGCCGAGCGCGCAGGCACCCTGCTCGATCAGGTCCTCCAGGCGGCCCGGCGTCGCCACGACGAGGTCCACGCCCTTGCGAAGCGCCATGATCTGGCGGCCCATCGAGACGCCGCCGACGACGACCGCGACGCGGACGCCGAGGCCCATCGCGAACGGCGCGAGCGCGTCGTGCACCTGGCCCGCCAGCTCGCGCGTCGGCACGAGGACGAGGCCGGTGGGGCGCTTCGGCGCCGCCTGCGTGCCGGCGAGGCGGGCGAGCAGCGGCAGGCCGAACGCGAGCGTCTTGCCCGAGCCCGTCTGCGCCTTGCCGAGGACGTCGCGGCCGGCGAGCGCGTCGGGGATCGCCGCGGCCTGGATCGCGAACGGGTGGGTCATGCCGTTCTTCGCGAGAACGGTCAGGATCGGCCGGGGCAGGCCGAGGTCGGAGAACGTGGTGGCGTGCGTCAAGGAACAGACCTCTCGGACGTAGGTGGCGCGTCTCGGGAGATCCGCGGGAGCGGGTTACAAGCGACGGGCCCGGCGCGTCGTGCGCCGTGGTCGGGGCGCGGCAGTAGCCGCGTTGGTGCAACCACCGTAGCAGGCCCGCCATTCCGGCCTGCGCCGGGCTCGGTTGTGCCCGCCCGTCACTCCCGCCGGTCGCTCCCGCGTTCGATGTCGATGCTCAGCGAGAACACCCGCACCAACGACGCCCGGACCCGGACCACCCGCGGCCGCATCGAGAAGGCGAGCACGAGCACCCCGCCGACGACGAGGAACGCCAGGAGCACGCAGAGATAGACCACGCCGACCTGCCTCAGAAGCCCATGACCAACAGGACTTCTGAGCGGGCCCCAGCCTGCGGGTAGACGGCCCGCACGACTCGCTCACCGATGGGCACGCCCACCGGGCGGATTCGCAGGCGGAAGGCGACGCCTGTGGCGCGCACGGGACCTGCGACAGCGTTCGAATCGTACAACGGCGGGGGGCGAACGAGCCGGCCTGTAAGCCGGGTCCTGTGACCCGGCGCGAGCGCCGGGCCGACGGTCATCCATCTCGGGCCGGCGTTGCCGACGGCCTCTAGCGGTCCACCCGCAGGCTCGGGCGGGCCGCCCTCGAACGCCTGCGCAGGCCCGGCCGCCGGCCGAAGCCGACGACGAGCCCTTTCGACCTTGCTCCGGGTGGGGTTTGCCGAGCCGCCCCGGTCACCCGGGGCGCTGGTGGTCTCTTACACCACCGTTTCACCCTTACGCCGCGCGCCCGGCAAGCCGAGCAGGCGACGCGGTCTGTTCTCTGTGGCACTGTCCCGCGGGTCACCCCGGGTCGGTGTTACCGACCACCCTGCCCTGTGGAGCCCGGACTTTCCTCGGCGCCGCTCACGCGACGACGCGACCGTCCGGCCGACTCGTTCGGGTCGAGTCTACGGCGTCACCGCGGCGTGGCGCAGCAGCTCCTCGCCCAGCGCGACGTCGCCCGACACCGCGACGGTGGCGGCGACGTCGTCGTACGCCACCCGCCCGCAGACGAGCCGGACGAACGTCTCCCAGTCGAGCGAGACCCGGACGTCGGGGTCCGCCGGAGCAGCGCCGTACGTCACGGTCGACGCGGTCTCCAACGCCCCCGTCGTCGTGAACAGCACGGCCCGCCCGTCCAGCGCGGGGACATCGGAGTCGAGGCGGGACAGGCCGCGCAGCATCCGCCGCAACGACACCCGCGCGGCCTCGGAGTCCAGGCCGCCGGGGCGGCGCACGGCGCGGCGCACGTCCTGCTCGTGCACCCACGAGTCGAAGACGCGGATCTCCAGGATGTTGCGCCACGTCCACCGCGAGCCGAACAGGAAGTCGGTCTCCTCGTCCAGCGCCGACTCGGGCAGCGCGCGCAGCGTGGTCAGCCGGGCCGCGGTCATCGAACGCAGGTCGTCCAGCACGCGCTCGCCCGGCCACGACCGGCGCACGTCGACCAGCACCTCCATGAACCGCCCGGCCTCGTCGCGCACGTGCGGCAGCTCGGCCGGCAGCTCGTGCTCGGGGTACGGCTCGCCCATGAAGAACCGTTCGAGCCCGGCGACGTGCGAGACGTTGTCCTTGACGGTCCAGCCCGGCAGGTCGGTCGGCAGGTGCCACTCGGCCTCGGAGAGGCCGGCGCACGCGGCGGCGAGGCCGGTCCACGTCCCTTCGAGGGTGCTGACGAGCTGCTCGACGGTCACAGCGCCGACCGTAGCGCCTCGACGACCTCGCCCCAGCCGGCGGTGTAGCCCGCCCGCGTCTCCTCGTCGATGTCGCCGAACGCCCGGTGCGACAGCCCGAGCGTGGTGCCCGAGCCGGTCGGCGTGAGCGTCATCGACCAGACGGCGGTCACCGGTCCGGGCATCCCCATCGGCCCCACCATCTCGATCCGCGAGGGGCGCTCCAGGCGCTGGACGGTCGCGTAGAGCGCGCCGTCGCCGCCGCCCCAGTCCTCGTAGAACCGCCCGCCCACCCGCGGCTCCAGCACGACGGCGGCGCCCTCGCGGAACCGGTGCGGCCACCACTCCCCCATCCGCGTCAGCGCGTCGAACACCCGCTCCGGCGGCGCGTCGATCGCGACCTCGTTCGCCACGTCCAGCTCCATCGTCCGACCCTCCACGAAGTCCTTGAGCCGCAACGACGTCATGGCGGCCCGCTCGGCGAACGGCGCCATCCAGCGTTCGTACGCCTGCCGCAACGGCACGGCGTTGAGGTGGTTCCAGCGCTCGCGGCCGCGCCGCCGGACCACGACCAAGCCCGCCTCCGAGAGCACCGCCAGGTGCTTCATCACGGCGAACCGCGTCACGTCCGGGAACGCCGCCGCGAGCTCCCCCGTCGTCCGCGGCGCGTCGCGCAGCAGGTCCAGCAGCGCGCGGCGCGTCGGGTCGGCGAGGGCTCGCCAGACGTCGTCATTCATGTGACTCGATGGTCACATATTACGGCGCCGGCGTCAACGCCTCCAGGTGGGCGGTGTCGTTCACGCGGCGGACGACGGCGGTGCCGTCGGGGTACCAGTCGACGTGGGTGATGGAGCACAGGTCGAGGTGCAGCCGGTACAGCACCTGCGGCGCGTCGAGCGCGAGCCGCAGCAGCACCTTGACCGGCGTGACGTGCGACACGACCGCGACGGTCGCGCCGGGGTGCGCGGAGACGATCGCGTCGCGCGCCTGCCGCACCCGGCGGGCCACCTGGTCGAACGACTCCCCGCCCGGCGCAGGGACGGAGGGATCGTTCAGCCAGGCGCGGAACGCGTCGGGCGCGCGTTCCTGGATCTCGGCGAACGTCAGCCCCTCCCACTCGCCGAAGTTCGTCTCGCGCAGCCGCTCGTCGACGCGGACGTCGAGCCCGAGCCGGGCCGCGACGGCCTCGGCGGTGCCGGCCGCGCGCCGCAACGGCGACGCCCAGACGGCGGCGACCGGCCCGGCGAGCGCGGCGACCCGGTCGCCCAGGGCGGCCGCCTGGGCGGTGCCGAACGGCGTCAGCGGCGGGTCGCCGTGGCCGCTGTACCGGCGCTCGACCGTCATCGCGGTCTGGCCGTGGCGCAGCAGCAGCAACGACGTCGGCTCGCCCTCCGGGCTGGACCAGCCGGTCGCGCGCTCCGGCGCGGCGGCGGGCGCGGCGGCGGGCGCCGACCGCGACCAGGTCGCGCCGCGCGCGGCCGCGTCCATGGCCTCGTTCGCGAGGCGGTCGGCGTGGCCGTTCAGCGCGCGCGGGATGTGGGTGAACGTCACGCGCGGCAGCAGCGCGACGACCTCGCCCGCCTCGCGGCGCAGCGTCCGCATGTCCGGGTGCTTGACCTGCCAGCGCCCGGCCATCTGCTCGACGACGAGCTTCGAGTCCATCCGGACCTCGACGGCGTCGACGCCGGGCAACGCCGCGGCCGCGCGCAGGCCGGCGATGAGGCCGCGGTACTCGGCGACGTTGTTGCTCGCGACGCCGATCCCCTCGGCCACCTCGGCGAGCACCTCGCCGGTCTCGGCGTCGCGCACGACGGCGCCGTAGCCGGCCGGGCCGGGGTTGCCCCGCGAGCCGCCGTCGGCCTCGACGACGACGCGCACCTACAGGCCGCTGTCCGGCCGGCGCACGAGGATGCGGCGGCACTCCTCGCAGCGCAGCACCTCGTCCTCGGGAGCCGCGCGGAACGCCGCCAGGTCGTTCGGCGGCAACGACAGCCGGCACCCCTGGCACTGCCCGCGCAGCAACGGCGCCGCGCCGGTGCCGCCGGCCGACGCGCGGACCTTCTCGTACAGCGCGAGCAGGTCGGCCGGGATCTCCGCGGCCACCGCCTCGCGGGCCGCGCGCCGCGACCCGGTGTCGGCGTCGATCGACGCGAACGCCTCGTCCCGCCGCGCCGACGCGGCGGCCAGCTCGGCCTCGACCGACGAGCGTTCGGCGGTGAGCCCGGCGAGCGTCGACTCGATGCCCTCGCGGCGTTCCATCTGCTCGAGGACGAGGTCCTCGAGGTCGCCCTGCCGCTTGGCGAGCGACTCGAGCTCGTGCCGCAACGACTCGAGCTCCTTGGCGTGCGAGACGTTGCCCGCGTCGAGCCGCTGCTGGTCGCGGGTCATCCGGGTGCGCACGACGTCGACGTCGTTCTCGATCTTGCGCTGCTCGCGGTCGACGTCGGACAGCTCGGTCTCGGCCGCGACGACGAGGTCGCGCAGCTCGGTGAGCCGCGCCTCGTGCTTCTCGATGTCCGCCAGCTCGGGCAACGTGCGCCTCCGGTGCGCGAGCCGGTCGAGCGCCGTGTCGATCTCCTGGAGGTCGAGCAGCCGGAGCTGGGACTCGGGGGCGGCTTTCACGCGAGCAGGCTCCACGGGTCGGTGACGAGGGTCGAGACGTGCGTCCGGCCCACCCTACCCACGCGCTCGGCGGCGTCCGCGAGCCACGGCCACTCGGTGGCCCAGTGCCCGGCGTCGACCAGCGCGAGGCCGCGCTCGGCCGCCTCGGAGGCGGGGTGGTGCCGCAGGTCGGCGGTGACGTAGACGTCCGCGCCGGCCCCCCGCGCCGCGTCGATCAGGTCGTCGCCCCCGCCGCCGCAGACCGCGACCCGCTCGACCCGCCGGTCGGGGTCGCCGGTGGCCCGCACCGCGTTGACGGTCGCGGGCAGCGCGTCGGCGACCCGCGCGACGAGCTCGCGCAACGTCACCGGCTCGCGCAGCGTGCCGACCCGGCCGGCGCCGCGGTCGTTGGGGAGCAGGACGGGCAGCACGTCGTACGCCGGCTCCTCGTACGGGTGCGCCGCCAGCAGCGCCCTGATGCACGGCGCCAGGCGGGTGCGCGGCACGACCATCTCGACGCGGCGTTCCGCCGTCTCGGTCCGCTCGCCCGGCTCGCCGACCGCCGGCCGGGCGTCCGGGCCCGCCTCGAACGTCCCCGTCCCGTCCGCCCACCAGGCGCACCGGCCGTAGTCGCCGATCCGCCCCGCGCCGGCGCCGGCGAGCGCGTCGACCACGCGCTGGGTGGCCTCCGGCGGGACGAACACGACGAGCTTGGCCGCGTCGTCGGGCGGGCCGGGCGACAGCGGCGCGACGTCCTCGACGCCGAGCGCGCGGGCGAGCGCGTCGGAGACGCCGGGGTTGGCGTTGTCGGCGTTGGTGTGCGCGACGTAGAGCGCCACGCCGTGCTCGACCAGGCGGGTGACGAGCGCGCCCTTGTGGTCGGTGACCGGGATGCCGTGCACGCCGCGCAGCAGCAACGGGTGGTGGGTCACGAGCAGCCGCGCGCCGCGCGCGATCGCCTCGTCCACCGTCGCCGAGACCGGGTCGATGGCGAACACCGCCTCCTCGCAGGGGGCGTCGGGGTCGCCGCAGACGAGCCCGACCGCGTCCCACGGCTCGGCCCAGCGCGGGTCGTACAGCGCCTCCAGCGCGGCGACCCAGTCCCCTACTCGCGCGGCCACGTGCGCGACCTTATGGGTTCTCGTCCCGGCGCGGCGGCGCGGGAGCACACTGGCCGCGTGACCGCCCTCCTCGGCCCCCTCGCGTACTCGTACCGGCTCGTCCGCGACGCCGCGGGCGCCCGGCTCACGGTCGAGGCGGCGTTCGACCCCGGGCGCTACGACGGCGACGCGGGGGCCGCGGCCGCGACGGCGGACCGCGAGGCGTTCGTCGCCGTCGCCGACGTCCTGACGGCCGAACGCCCGCTCACCGCGTGCAGCCTCGACACGGCGATGCCGGCGCGCGACGAGGAGGTCGAGCGGGCGCGCGAGCACACCGCCGCCGCGGTCCGCTGGCTCGGCCGGCGGCTCGGCGAGCACGGCGGCACGCCGGGCCCGGCGCCGGAGCCGGTGACGTTCTCGCGAACGCTCGCGACGCCGTCGCCGCCAGAGGTGACCGAGGTGTCGGTGTCGCTCGTCGTCGGCGACGCCACGCAGGAGGTGGCGCCGTCCGGGGACGTCGTGGCGATGCTGGCGGAGGCGTTCGGCGGCGCGCTGCTCGCGGCGTACGGGCCGCCGCGCACCGGGTGGCCGCACCGCACGGTCTGGGCGCTGGCGCTCGCGCCGTACGCGCTGTCGGAGGCCCGGGTCTACGCGCTCGCGCCGCTGTCGACGGTGCCGGTGGACCTCGAGGTGTCGGTGCACTCCTGGGACGAGGCGGGCGGCGGCCTCGTGCCGGCCGGGACGATGGTGTTCCACGGGATCGACCTGGCGCGGTTCGCCGACGACGCGCTGGCCGCGCTGGAGCGCGCCGACTCCCCGGATCTCGCCCGGACCAGGACCCGGCTCGCGGCCGCGATCGCGTCGGGGCTGCGCCCGATGGGAACGGAGCCGGACGGCGCCGCGCTGGACGAGGCCCGGGCCGCCCTGACCGAACGCCTGCTGCACCGCCTCACCGACCGCCCGCCGGTCGTGCTCCAGCACGAGCTGGCCGAGCCGCCGGCGTTCCCCGTCGTGGTCGAGGGGCCGCGGACGCACCGGCTCGCGGCCGGGGCGCGGACGCTGACGTACGCCGGGCCGCTCGCCGGCCCGCCGGGCACGCCGCTCGCCTCCCGCGTCGGCTGGGTCGAGCACCAGGCCGGGCCGCTGGAGGTGGTGGACCCGCCGGTCGCGACGGCGGAGGTGCCGGCGCGGCTGCCGCTGCTCGCGTTGCCGCTGCCGCCCGTCGCGGCGGCGGCCGAGCCCGCCCTGAAAGACCCCGGCGACGACGCGGCCGAGGCGCTGCGGCGGGCGATCCAGTGGCTGGTCCGCCTGGAGTACGCCGCCGAGCTGACCGACGACGACCGCCTCGACGTGACGCTCGGGCTGGCGGCGCCCGAGCCGGACGCGCGACCCGAGGCCGACCCGGACGCCGGGCTGCTCGCGGCGGCGCCGCCCGACCTCGGCGGCGACCTGCCGGAGCGCCTCGCCCGCATCGTGGTCGCCGCGCCGCGCATCCCGCCGGGCGCCCCCGGCGCCGCCGCCGCGCTCGCCTCCCTCGCCGAGGGCCTGGACGAGGCGTGGGCCGCGTGGGTCGGCCGCGAGCCGCCGCCCGTCCCGCCGGACGCGCCCGTCACGATCCGCGAGGACACCCTCGACGGCGCGCTGCGGGTCACCGTCGCGTACTCGCTGCCGGACGGCGCGACCCCGCGCGTGCTGGTCGAGGGGTGCACCGCCGTCGACGCGCCCCCGCGGCCGTCGGGCGACAACCGCGCGACCCGCGCGTGGACGTACCGCGCCGCCGACGGCACGCCGCTGTCCCGCGAGGAGGGCGCGCAGCGGCGCACCCTCGAGGTCGGCTGGCTCGACGCGCTGCGCCGGCCGGCCGCGTCCCCGACCCTGCGCGTGGTCCGCAACGCGGACGCGCCGGCCGCGTTCGCCTACGCGACCGCCGTGCTGGGGTACCCGCGGGTCGCCCCCTCGGTCAGCGTCGACCTCCGTCTCGACGTCGCCGCGCTCGGCCCCGGGCCGCGGCCGCTGCGGGAGCACCTGGCCGCGCTGTTCGCGGCGCTCACCCGCGAGGGGGTCCACCCGAAGGCGCAGGTCCAGGTGTCGGCCGCGGTGGGCCTGTCGTCGATTCCCGTCACGGTGCTTTTCGCGGACCCGCTCGACGCCGAGGCGGCGGACCGGCTCGCGGCGCACGTCACCGCGTGGCGCGAGGCGGGGCCGCCGGCGGACGCGGTGCTGCTCGACGTCACGCTCGCCGGCGGCGCGGCGCCGGTGCGCCTGAGCGGGCTGCGGCTGCGGCTCGCCGACGTGACGGCGTAGCGGCTACCGCAGGCGGAACCAGAACGAGCCCGGCGACGAGATCCCCGGCTGGTACGACGCGATCGCCTTGTCCAGCTCCGCCGGGTGCCGGGCGTGCATCCACGCGCCGCCCCACAGCACCTCGACGCGCCGGTTGTCGATCAGGTACGCCTGCAGCAGGTACTGCTCGTTCCAGAAGCGGTGCTCGTCCTTGACCCACGACCGCGGGTACTCGCCCGGCAGGAAGATGTCGTGCACGTGCACGACGACGCCCGCGGGCACTCGCGGCAGGATCTCCAGGAACTCGTACTGGACGTCGCTGCCGATCTTGAGCACGTGCGAGCTGTCGATGAACAGGAAGTCGCCCTCGCCGAGCTCCTCGAACGTCGACAGCGCCACCTCCTGCAGCGGCGTCTCCCAGAGCTCGAGGACGTCGGAGTTCGCGGCGACCGCGTCGCGGAGGAACTGGTGCGGGTACGGCTCGATGCACACCACGTGCGCCGAGTGCCCCTCGTCGGCGTTGCGCCGCAACGCCTCCAGCGACAGCAGCGTCGACCAGCCCGAGCCGATCTCGATGATCCGCTTCGGCTTGTGGGTACGCAGCATCGAGTAGTAGACCTCGGCGTCCACCGACTCGAACGCGCTGTTGGCCAGGAAGAACCGCTTGTGCGTGCCGTCCGGCGACGTGCGCGGGAGCGCGTCGAACTCGGCCCCGAACCGCTGCGCGAACTCCCGCAGCATCGCGACCTGCGCGTCGTCGCGCATGTCGATGCCGGGCAGCTCCGAGGGCGTCGTCCAGAGCGTCTCCGGCAGCTCCGCCACGATCGGGATGGGCGAGAGGAAGTCGGCCTTGGTCAGGTGCCACCCGGCGCGCTCCCACGCCTCGAACGGCACCATCGCGCCCGCCTGCACGACGGCGTCGGCGCGGCCCTCGCCGGCCATCGGGAGCCCGGCGCTGCGGCCGGCGGTGCGCGCGGCGAGCTCGCGGCGCAGCCGCCCGGCGACGCGCCGCGCGAGGCTGCGGCGCGGCGAGGCTGGGTTTCCGGTCACGTGGGTTCCCCCCGCGGGGTCGGTGGTGTCGGCGGTACCGGACCCTACCGGAGCGCGCGGCCTATCCTGCGGCGGTGCCCTCGCGCCTGCTGGCGGTGACGTTCGCCGCGCACGACCCGGCGCTGCTCGGGCGGTTCTGGGCCGCGCTGCTCGGCCGCGCGGCCGTCGCCGGCGACGGGGTGCTGCTGCCGGGCGACGAGACGCAGGTCGGGCTGCGGTTCGTTCCCGGACAGGTCCGGAGGAACGGCCTGAACCGGCTGCACCTCCACCTCACCAGCGCCTCCCCCGGCGACCAGGAGCGGACGGTGGCGACGGCGCTCGGGCTCGGCGCGAACCACCTCGACGTGGGGCAGCGGCCCGAGGAGGGGCACGTCGTGCTGGCCGACCCGGAGGGCAACGAGCTCTGCGTGATCGAGCACGGCAACGCGTACCTGGCCGGCTGCGGCCTCCTCGGCGAGGTCGCGTGCGAGGGCAGCCGCGAGGTCGGGCTGTTCTGGAGCGCCGCGCTCGGCTGGCCGCTGGTGTGGGACCGGGACGGGGAGACCGCGATCCAGTCGCCGCGCGGCGGCACCAAGGTCGCCTGGGGCGGCCCGCCGGTCACCGCGACGGAGACGGGACAGCGCTTCGACCTCGTCGCGGACGACGTCGCGGCGGAGGCCGAGCGGCTGGTGTCGCTCGGCGCCACCCGGCTGGCCTCCGGGGGCGACGGCGAGGTCGTGCTGGCCGACCCGGACGGGTTCGCGTTCACGGTGGGCGCGGCAGGGACCTGACCTGCGACCGCTCGTGAGCCGAGCGCCGGGCGCCACACCCCGAGCGGCCGGCGCCCCACCTGCGCCGGGGCCGAAGTCGTCACGGTCGGCAGCATCTGCCAGGCCCTCACCCTGACGACCTGCCCGAGCTGCCCTACCTGCCTGACCTGTGACGGCACGTGTTGGTGCACGGAGTGACCGGCCGGCACGACCACTGCCGCGGCAGCGGACCACCGCACCCGTGATGGTGGGCGCGGCAGGGGTCGAACCTGCGACCGCTCGGGTGTAAACCGAGTGCTCGTTCCGCTGAGCTACGCGCCCTCTTCCCGCCGAGGGTACCGGCCGGGAATCCCGGAAACCCGGTCGTTCTTGTTCCAGGCGTGCGCTACACACGACCCATGACCCGGTTGCTGCCCCGGCGCATGCGCGGACTCCCCCGTGCCGTCTGGATCCTCCTGGCGGGCACGCTGATCACGCGCGCCGGCAGCTTCGCGGTGCCGTTCCTCACGATCTACCTCCACAACGAGCGCGGCCTCTCGCTGCGCTACGCCGGCATCGCCATGGCGGCGTGGGGCGCCGGCGGCATGGTCGCCGCGCTGTCCGGCGGCTCGCTCGCCGACCGGCTCGGCCGCAAGCCCGTCGTCGTGGGCTCGCCGCTGCTCGGCGGCCTGGCGATCACCGCGCTGCTGCTCACCCAGCACCCCGCGATGGTCGTCGCCGTCGCGCTCGTCGCGGGCGCGGTGTCGGAGTCCGGCCGCCCGGCCGTCTCGGCGATGCTCACCGACCTCACGCCCGCCGAACGCCGCATCGACGCGTTCGCGCTGTTCCGGCTCGTCGTCAACCTAGGCTTCGCGGTCGGCACCGGGCTCGGCGGCGTGCTGATCACGCACATCGGGTTCGTCCGGCTGTTCCTCGCCGACGCGGCGACCTCGTGGATCTACGCCGCCGTCGCGCTCGCGCTGCTGCCGGAGACCCGCCCGGCGGCGGCCGCCGCGCCGCGCGCGGCCGACGCCGAACGCCCCGGCCGCGGCTTCCGCGACGTGCTCGCCGACCCGGTGTTCCGCCGCTTCTGGGCGGGCTCGTTCGTCATGGCGCTGGTGTTCGCGCAGACGATGGTGACGCTGCCGCTGGTGCTGACCGAGCGCGGGTTCAGCCCCGCCGTCTACGGCGGCATCATCAGCGTCAACGGGCTGCTCATCATCGCCACGGAGTTCTGGATCAGCGGCCGCACCCGGCGCTACCCGGCGCCGGCGGTGATGGCGGCCGGCGCGCTCGTGCTCGGCGGCGGCTACGCGCTCACCGGGCTGGTGGACCGGTCGGTCCCGCTGCTGCTCGCCACGGTCCTCGTCTGGACGGTCGGCGAGATGCTCGGCTCGCCGACCGGGTGGGCGTACATGTCGTCGCTCGCGCCGCCGGACCTGCGCGGCCGCTACGCCGGCGCGCTCGGCCTGTCGTGGTCGCTCGCGTTCACCGTCGGGCCGGTGCTCGGCAGCACCGCGCTCGCGTTCGGGCACGGCGTGCTGTGGTTCGGCAGCGTCGGGCTCGCGGTCGCGTCGGGCGCGCTGTTCGCGACGTTGCCGGCCCGCCCGCGGGTGCCGGAGGAGGCGGTCGCCGCGCCGGCCGAGCCGGTGCCGGTCGGCCCGGTCTCGGTGCCCGAGCAGGCGACGCCGCAGCCGGGCCGGGGGCGGCTGCTGCCGCGCTTCGCCCGGCCGCGCTCGTAGCCCTACGGGAGCTGCCGGAACATCCGGTCCAGCGCCGCCGCGACGTCGTCGCCGAGCGGTCGCGTCGCGGCGGGCGGCGGCGCGTCCGCGGCGGCGACCCCGCCGCCGGAGTGCCCGCACGCGCGGCACACCGTCTCGCCGAGCCGGCGCACCAGCGCGGTCGACCCGCACGCCGCGCACGTGTCCAGCACCCGCGCCCAGGCGCCGGACGCCTGGCAGGCCGGGCAGCCGAGCACCTGCACGTCGTGCACGACCCCGCGCTGCCACGGCGACGCCCCGCGCGCCGGGTCGGTCTGGCGCGTGCCGCAGACGTAGCAGCCCACCGCTAGACCCCGGCCAGCGCCTCGCGCCACGCCCCGAGGTCGCGCCCGTCCGGGATCGCGAACACCTCGCGCCAGCGCACCACGCCGTCCCGGTCGATCACGTACGTGCCCCTGGTCGCGCAGCCGCGCTGCTCGTCGAAGCAGCCGTACGCCCGCGCCACCGCGCCGTGCGGCCAGAAGTCCGCCAGCAGCGGGAAGTCGAACCCCTCCCGCTCCGCCCACACCCGGTGCGCGTACGGCGAGTCGACGCTGACGGTGAGCACCTGGACGGCGTCGTTCTGGAAGTCGGCGAGCGAGTCCCGCAGCGCGTGGAGCTCGGAGCCGCAGACGCGGGTGAACGCCCACGGGTAGAAGACGAGCAGGACGTTCCGGCGGCCGTGGAAGTCGGCCAGCGCGACGACCTGGTTGTTCTGGTCCTTCAGCGCGAAGTCCGGCGCCGGCTGACCCACGTCCACCACGAGACGACCCCTAACGGCGCGGCGCGCGCTGGCCCTTCGGCACGACGAGCTTGGCGGCGGCCCAGTCCTTCGACGCCGACACGGTGGCGGTCTGCGTCAGCCCCGCGGTCGGGGCGGCGTCCATGATGTCGCTCGGCTCGACGTGGCCGTCCCGGCCGGCCTTCGGCGTGAGCACCCAGATGCAGCCGTTGTTGTCGAGGCGGGTGCGCGCGTCCATCAGCGCGTCGACCAGGTCGCCGTCGTCCTCGCGGAACCACAGCAGCACGACGTCCACGACGTCGTCGCTGTCGTCGCCGATCGGCTCGACGCCGGTGCGTTCGACGATCGCGTCGACGAGCTCGCCGTCGCTGTCGTCGTCGCGCCCGACCTCCTGCACGACCATGCCGGCGGTGATGCCGAGCCGGTCCGCGGCCGTGCGCTGACCCTCCGCGGAGCCCGCGGTAGCCACGTCGACGCCTCCCGTTCGCCGCGCGGGCCGGCGGCCCGCTCTAGATTGGATAGTCCACACGGGCAGGGAGGGGTGCGCAAGTGTCGGCGCCGCACGAGCACCACGACGACGGCTCCGGCCACGACCACTCCCACGACCACCCGTCCGGCCCGCTGGGTGCCCTGAAGGAGCTCTTCGCGCCGCACAGCCACGACTCGGCCGACAAGGTGGACGACGCGCTGGAGTCCAGCGACCGGGGCATCCGCGCGCTGAAGGTCTCGCTGCTCGTGCTCGGCGTCACCGCGGTGGCGCAGGGGTTCGTCGTCGTGCTCACCGGCAGCGTCGCGCTGCTCGGGGACACGCTGCACAACGTCGCCGACGCGCTGACCGCGCTGCCGCTGTGGCTCGCGTTCACCCTCGGCCGGCGGCCGCCGACCCGCCGCTACACGTACGGCTACGGCCGCGCCGAGGACCTGGCCGGCATCGCGATCGTCCTCACGATCGCGGCCTCCGCCGCGCTGGCCGGCTACGAGGCCCTGCACCGGCTGCTCGACCCGCGCGACGTGCGCCACGTCGGTGCCGTCGCGGCGGCCGCCGTCGTGGGCTTCGTCGGCAACGAGGTCGTGGCCCGCTACCGCATCCGGGTCGGCCGCGAGATCGGCTCGGCCGCGCTCGTCGCGGACGGGCTGCACGCGCGGACCGACGGCTTCACCAGCCTCGCCGTGCTGCTCGGCGCGGTCGGCGTCTGGCTCGGCTACCCGAAGGCCGACCCGATCGTCGGCCTGCTGATCACGGTCGCCATCCTCGTCGTGCTGCGCAGCGCCGCCCGGGACGTGTACCTGCGGCTGATGGACGCGGTCGACGAGTCGCTGGTCGACGCGGCCGAGGCGGCGTTGCGCGGCGCGGAGGGCGTCGAGGACGTGACCGAGGTACGCATCCGCTGGATCGGCCACGCGCTGCGCGCCGAGGCGCGGATCGTGGTCGCTGCCGACCGCACCGTCGTGGAGGCGCACCGCGTCGCCGAGCACGCCGAGCACGCGTTGCTGCACGACGTCCCGAAGCTCTCCGACGCGATCGTGCACACCGACCCGCGCGGCGACGGCCACCACGAGCACACCGCCGACCACCGCCGCCCCCGCTAGCCCCCGGCCGCGGTGAGCGTTTCCTGCAGCGAAGTCGCGTAGGAGCACGTTCGCTGCAGGAAACGCTCACGCCGGGCGGGCGGGGCGGGCGGCGGGCGGGCGGGGGTCAGCCGGCGACGAACGACAGCCGGACCTCGCGGTCCGGGTTGTCGCCGTTGGTGTCCACCAGCGCGACCGACTGCCAGGTGCCGAGCGTCAGGCGGCCGCCGACGACCGGCACCACCACCGACGGCGCCACGAACGCCGGCAGCACGTGGTCGCGACCGTGCCCCGGCGAGCCGTGCCGGTGGCGCCACTTGCCCTCGACGGCCGGCAGCAGGTCGGACAGCGCGGCCAGCAGGTCCGCCTCCGAGCCCGCCCCCAGCTCGAGGATCGCGACGCCCGCGGTGGCGTGCGGGACGAACACGTTCAGCAGCCCGTCACCGGCGCCCGAGACGAACGCCGCGCACCGGTCGGTGAGGTCCACGACGGCGGGTACGGAGCCGGTCGAGACCCGGAACACAGTCGACCTCATAGTGCGAGGATGTCGTACGTGGCCGATTCGAACCGCCCCGGCATCATCACCGACGGCCTGCCGTCGCAGCTCCCCGACACCGACCCGGCGGAGACCGCCGAGTGGCTGGAGAGCCTCGACGCCGTCGTCAACGAGCAGGGCCGCACCCGCGCGCGCTACCTCCTGCTCCGGCTGCTCGCGCGGGCGCGCCAGCAGGCCATCGGCGTCCCGAGCCTGACGAGCACCGACTACATCAACACGATCCACCCGGACGAGGAGCCGTGGTTCCCCGGCGACGAGTACGTCGAGCGCCGGATCAGGGCGTACATCCGCTGGAACGCCGCCGTGATGGTCAGCCGCGCGAACCGCCCCGGCCTCGGCGTCGGCGGCCACATCGCCACCTACGCAAGCAGCGCCAGCCTCTACGAGGTCGGCTTCAACCACTTCTTCCGCGGCAAGGAGGGCGGCGAGTCCGGCGACCAGGTCTTCATCCAGGGCCACGGCTCCCCCGGCATCTACGCCCGCGCGTTCCTCGAGGGCCGGCTGACCGAGCAGCAGCTCGACGCGTTCCGGCAGGAGTCGAAGCCCGGGGGGCTCCCCTCCTACCCTCACCCGCGGCTGATGCCGGACTTCTGGGAGTTCCCCACCGTCTCGATGGGGCTCGGCGCGATCGGCGCGATCTACCAGGCGCGGTTCAACCGCTACCTGCACGCGCGCCGCATCAAGGACACCAGCAGGTCGAGGGTGTGGTGCTTCCTCGGCGACGGCGAGATGGACGAGCCCGAGAGCCTCGGCGCGATCGGCGTGGCGGCCCGCGAGGAGCTCGACAACCTGATCTTCGTCGTCAACTGCAACCTGCAACGCCTCGACGGCCCGGTGCGCGGCAACGGCAAGGTCATCCAGGAGCTGGAGTCGTACTTCCGCGGCGCCGGCTGGAACGTCATCAAGGTGGTCTGGGGCCGCGACTGGGACCCGCTGCTCCAGCGCGACGTCGACGGCGTGCTGGTCAACAAGATGAACACCACGCCGGACGGCCAGTTCCAGACCTACTCGGTCGAGTCCGGGGCGTACATCCGCGAGCACTTCTTCGGTACGGACGCCCGGCTGCGCCGCATGGTCGAGCACCTCAGCGACGACGACCTGCGCCGGCTCTCCCGCGGCGGTCACGACTACCGGAAGGTGTACGCGGCGTTCGCCAGCGCGGTCGCGCACACCGGCCAGCCGACGGTGATCCTGGCCCAGACCATCAAGGGCTGGACGCTCGGCAAGGACTTCGAGGCGCGCAACGCCACGCACCAGATGAAGAAGCTGACCAAGGCCGAGCTCAAGGAGTTCCGCGACCGGCTGTACCTGGAGATCCCGGACAAGGACCTCGAGGGCGACCTGCCCCCGTACTACCACCCGGGCCAGGACAGCGACGAGATCCGGTACATGCTCGACCGGCGCAAGGCGCTCGGCGGCTTCCTCCCGCAGCGCGTCAACCGCGCGAAGCCGCTGCCGCAGCCGGCCGACAAGGCGTTCGCCGACCTGATGAAGGGCTCGGGCAAGCAGGAGGTCGCCACGACGATGGCGTTCGTCCGGCTGCTCAAGGACCTGCTCAAGGAGAAGGGCGTCGGCCCGCGGTTCGTGCCGATCATCCCGGACGAGGCGCGCACGTTCGGCATGGACTCGCTGTTCCCGAGCCTGAAGATCTACTCGCCGCACGGCCAGCGCTACGAGGCCGTCGACCGCGAGCTGCTGCTGTCCTACAAGGAGTCGCAGCAGGGCGTGATCCTGCACGAGGGCATCAGCGAGGCCGGCTCGATGGCGTCGGTGATCGCGGCCGGCACGTCGTACGCCACGCACGGCGAGCACATGATCCCGGTGTTCGTCTTCTACTCGATGTTCGGGTTCCAGCGGGTCGGGGACCAGATCTGGCAGCTCGGCGACCAGCTCGGCCGCGGCTTCCTGATGGGCGCGACGGCGGGCCGTACGACGCTCAACGGCGAGGGGCTGCAGCACCAGGACGGCCACTCGCAGCTCCTGGCCAGCACCAACCCGGCGTGCGTCGCGTACGACCCCGGGTGGGCGTACGAGGTCGCGGTCATCGTCAAGGACGGCCTGCGGCGGATGTACGGCGAGGACGCCGAGAACGTCTTCTACTACGTCAGCGTATACAACGAGCCGATGCCGCAGCCCCCCGCGCCGGACCTGCCGGACCTGGAGCAGGGCATCGTGCGCGGCCTCTACCGCTACGCCCCCGCGCAGGGCGGCGGCAAGAAGGCGCCGCGCGCGCAGGTGCTCGCGAGCGGGATGGCCGTGCGGCTCGCCGTGCAGGCGCAGGAGCTGCTGGCGAACGACTGGGGCGTCGCCGCCGACGTCTGGAGCGCGACGTCGTGGAACGAGCTGCGGCGCGACGCGCTCGCCTGCGAGGAGCACAACCTGCTCAACCCGGGCGACCAGCGCACGCCGTACGTCACCACCGCGCTGGCCGGCGAGCCCGGCCCGGTCGTCGCGGTCAGCGACTGGATGCGCGCGGTGCCCGACCAGATCGCCCGCTGGGTGCCCGGCGACTACGAGTCGCTCGGCACCGACGGCTTCGGCCGCTCGGACACCCGGTCGGCGCTGCGGCGGCACTTCCACATCGACGCCGAGTCGATCACCGTGGCGGTCCTCCAGTCGCTGGCCCGGCGCGGCGAGGTGAAGGCCGACGTCGTGGAGCAGGCGATCGCGAAGTACGCCCTCACCGACGAGGCGGCGGCGCACGGCTCCAGCGAGGCGCAGGAGCCGGACGCGGCGTCGTAGCGCGCGTGCAGACGTTCCTGCCGTACGCGTCGTTCGCCGAGTCCGCGCGGGCGCTCGACCCGCGGCGGCTCGGCAAGCAGCGGGTCGAGGCGTTGCAGGTGCTGCGCGCGCTGACGATCCCGACGTACGGCTGGCAGCACCACCCGTGCACCCGGATGTGGCGCGGGCACGTCGTGGCGCTCGCGGCGTACGGCGTCGAGATCAGCCGCGAGTGGGTGCGCCGTGGCCACGCGGACACCTGCGAGGCGCAGATCGCGGAGCTCTGGGACGGCCGCGACCAGGCCGCGCTCGCGCGGGCCGGCGAGCTGCCGTGGTGGCTGGGCGACGAGGCGTTCCACCTCGCCCACCGCTCCTCGCTGCTGCGCAAGGACCCGGAGTGGTACGGCCCGCGCTTCGGCGACGTGCCGGACGACCTGCCGTACGTCTGGCCGGCGGCGGCCCCGCCCCAACCGTGAAGCCCGGGCCGCGCCGCCCCGCGTGACGATCTTCACAGTTGGGGTCGGGGCCGGGCGGGCGGCGGGCGGCGGACGGCGACCGGGCGGCGGACGCGCGGAAGCCCCCGCGCGGGGCGGGGGCTTCCGGGTCGTGCTACGGGCTGCTACGGGGTGCTACGGGCTACGCGACGTGCCGCATCCGCCGGCCGACGAGCCAGGCGCCGCCACCGACGACCACCAGGCCGCCGCCGATCGCGAGCAGCGTGCCCGCGGCCGAGCCGGTGAACGGCAGGGTCGCCGGCGCCGCGCCGCGCTCGAAGCGGGTGCCGAGCACCTGGGCCGCGACCGCGCCGTTGCGGGTGAACTTCGTGCCGAGCACGTCCGCGCCGGCCGTCCCGGTGCCCACGGTGGGCGTCGTGCCGCCGGTGCCGCCGGTGCCGCCCGTGCCGCCCGTGCCGCCGGTGCCCCCGGTGCCGCCGGTCTCCGTCTCGGTGCCGCCCACCTCCGGCGTGCACGGCTCGAGCCAGAAGACCTTGTGCTTCACGCCCCCCGGCTCGCCGGTCGAGAGCGTGACCTTGAGGTGGTAGCCCTGCTGCGGGTGCGCGGTGAGGCCGGTGAGGTCGAGGTCGTCCTCGGTGAACTCGAACGTCGCGTCGGCATCGTTCGGCCCGCCGCCCGCGGCGTCGTCGGAGAACGTCACGCCGGTCAGCGACGCGACGGTGCCCGCGCCGGACGGCGCGTGGCCGGCGATCGTGACGTCGCCGGTCTGGCCCTCGTCGAAGCCGAACAGCTTCAGCCGGAACCCGCAGGTCACGTGCGGCTCGTTCGCCATGCCCTCGTCGTACGCGAGGCCGTCGACCTTGAACGTGCCGTTGTTGCCGGCCGGGTCCTCGGACCCGCCCGCCCCTTCGGCGCCCTGCGACCCGGCCCCGCCGCCACCGTGGGAGCCCTCCGGCCGTCCGGTCTCGGCCGGCCGCGCCTGCTCGCTCTGCCCGCCCCCGCCGGACGACGAGCCGCCGCGCGCGCCGCCCTGCGAACGGCCCTGCGAGGCCGACGCCCCCCGGTCACCCCCACCCTTCCTGCCGTCCTCCGCCAGCGCCGGGCCGGCCATCGCCAGACCGGTCAGGAGGAACGCCGCCGACGCGGCGACCGCGCGATGGGAGAGCCTGAAGGAGTCGCTCATCTGTCCGTCTGCCTTCCGCTGAAGGGGGGCCGCCGCTCCGGCCCGGGTTGCCCCGAAAAATCCCCGGCGAATCGGACACCGAAACGGCCCGCGCAGGACTGGTCACGCCCCGTGTCGAACGGGAACGTCGTCATGACCCAGCTCTCACATTCCGCCGAACCTCCCGCCGTGCCCGGGGCTCTTTCCCCGTGGACGAAGGAGCTGGTGACCGGTGACGGAGCTGGGGGCATGACGGCCGAGCTGGTGCTCGGTGGCGTCGACGCGCGCCCCGACACGCCCGCCGCGGTCGTCCCGACCTCCCGCGAGGAGGGCTTCCGGGACCTCTACGCGGCGGAGTACTCCGGCCTGGCCGGCTACTGCACCGCCCTCACCGGCGACGTCCAGCTCGCGCGCGACATCACGCAGGAGGCGTTCGCCCGCCTGTTCGCCCGCTGGGTCGGGGTCCGGGAGCCGAAGGCGTACGTCTACTACGTCGCCACGAACCTGGCCCGCCGCCACTGGCGCCGGAGCAAGCGCGAGCGGGAGATCTACACCGAGATCGGGCACCGTCCGGCCGAGGACGCGCCCGTCCACGACCCGTGGCTGCGCGACCTGGTCGAGCGGCTCCCCGAACGACTCCGTGAGGCCGTCCTGCTGCACTACTACGCCGACCTCCCCGTGACCGAGGTCGCCGTCCTGACCAAGCGACCCGTCGGCACCGTGAAGCGCCGGCTGCACGAGGCGCGGCAGCTCCTCGCCGCCGAGCTGGAGGGGCGCCGTGACTGACCTGCCCCGCCGCTCCTACCCGCTCGTCGTCCCGCCGCCCGGCGGGTTCGAGGACGCCGTCCGCCGTGGCCGTGGCGTCCGCCGCCGCCGCGCCGGGGGCGCGTCCGGCGCCGCGCTCGTGCTCGTCGGCGCGCTCGGCTACGCCGTCCTCGGCGGCCCGAACGGCGTCGACCGCGTCGTGCCGACCGACGAGCGGCAGGACGAGCGGTCGTACCAGCCGCCGTCCGGCGGCCTCGTGCCGACCGCGACCCCGAAGCCGTCCGCGTCGTCCGGCCCGCGCACCGGCGCGCTGCCGACGCAGGGCACCGGCGCCGTCACCGGCGTCCGCCCCACCGCGGGCCCGACCGCGATCCCGACCGTGCGCCCGACCCGCGACGGCAGCAGCGGCGGCCAGTCGCGCGCGTTCGCGCGGCGCCCCGAGATCGTCCGCGACCCCGAGGCCGAGACCAACACCGACACCGGCTGCCTGTCCTCGCCGGACGAGTGGTGCGTGCGGGCCAGCGTGGACGACACGTCGCCGGAGTCCGGCTACACGTTCACCTACCTGCTGTGCCGCCACGTCAACGCCGGCCCGGGCGAGATCACGTTCGACTGGACCCAGGAGATCGAGTTCACCGCGACCGACGTGGCCCGCAACGACACGGTGTTCACCTACTCGCGGGGCGTCCGGCGCACCGGCGACGAGGAGACGGTCACCGTCCAGCCGAACACCTGCCAGCGCTGGCACATGCTCTGGAACGGCTTCGACGACTACGGCCTCACGCCGCCGCCGGGCGAGTACCGGATGGTGGCCCGGCCGCTCAGCCGCGAGACGCTGCCCGCCGCCGAGGCGACGTTCCAGCACGACTGACGCGCGTCAGACCGCCTTCGGCTTCGCGACGAGGGCGGCCGCCGGCAGGGTGAACGTGAACGTCGACCCCTCGCCGACGCGGCTGTCGACCCAGATGCGCCCGCCCATCGCCTCGACCAGGCGGCGGGCGATGTGCAGGCCGAGGCCGGTGCCCTGCGCCTCGCGGGTCATGTGGTGCCCGAGCCGGTGGAACCGTTCGAACACCGCCTCCCGCTGGTCCTCCGGGATGCCGAAGCCGTGGTCGGAGACGCTGACGACGACCTTGTCGCCGTCGCGGGCGACCCGCACCTCGACCGGCGCGCCGGCCGGCGAGTACTTGTCGGCGTTGGAGACCAGGTTGTTGATGACCTGCTCCACGCGGCCGGCGTCGGCCAGCGCGGTGCCCGCCAGGCCCGCCCGCACGTGCGTGACCGGGCGGTCCGGCACCTGGCGGCGGAACTCCGCGAGCGACTTCTCGATGACCTCGTCCACGCCCACCGGAACGGCCTGCACGACGAACTGGCCACGGTCCATCGACGACACCGAGAGCACGTCCTCGATGAGCCGCTGGAGCCGGCCGGTCTGGTGCATCAGCCGCTCGTGGATCTCGCGGCGGTCCTCCTCGGTCGGCTGGAACTCCGGCCGCAGCAGCGTCGACACCCAGCCGCGCAGCGACGTCAGCGGCGTCCGCAGCTCGTGCGACACCGTGGCGAGGAACTCCTCCTTCGCCTGCGCCGCCTCGCGCATCGCGGTGACGTCGCGGACGACGATGACGACCGTCTCCACGTCGCCCGCGGGCGAGCGCACGGCGGCGAGCGACAGGTGCAGCCAGCGGCGGGTCGACTCGCTCGCGCCGATCGACACCGAGGCCTCGGCGACCGACGCGGCGCCGAGCTGGTTCCACAGCCAGTCCGTCGACACCGGCGTGCCGTCGGCGTCGGTGCCGGCGTGGCCGAACGTCAGCGGGCAGCCGAGCACGTCCTCCGCGGACAGCCCCGAGATGCGGGTCATGGCCGGGTTCCACGACGTCACGCGCCCGCGCGCGTCGACCGACAGGATGCCGTCGGAGGTGTTGTCGACGACCCGGGACAGCTTGGCCCGCTCCTCGCGCATCTCCTCGTAGAGGCGGGCGTTCTCGACCGACGTGGCGAGCTGGTTGGCGAACGTGCGCATGACCTGCAGCTCGCGGGTCGGCATCCGCACGACGCCGGCGAAGCCGACCCGCAGCGTGCCGACGCAGCGTTCGGCCGTCGCGACCGGGACCACGACGCACTGCTCCAGGCCGAGCGACGCGAGCTCGCGGCGCTGGGCGACCGGGGCGCGGCGGCGGAGGAGCTGGTACGGCTCGCGCTCGGAGTGCGCGCGCGGCCAGAACGTCGCCGCGTCCTCCAGCGTCCGGCCGTCGAGCACCTTGGTGTCGTTGCCGGTACGCCGCCACGTCGTGATGGCGCCGGAGGTCTCGTCGTCGACGAGCATCAGCTCGACGAAGTCAGCCTTGAACAACTCGGCGGCCCGGTCGAGCACCACCTGCGCGATCTCCGCGCGGCGCAGCCGGGACAGGTCGCGGGACGTGGCCTGGAGCACCTGCCAGGTGTCGCGGTCCTCACCGGCCCGCAGGTAGCCGCGGTAGGCGGCGTAGAGCAGCAGCAGGAAGAACGGCAGCACGATCAGCGCGCCGCTGGACTGCTGGGCGACCATCGCCACGCCGACGCCGGCGACGGTGTTGCCGAGCCAGACGATCGACTGCAGCACCAGGCCCTTGCGCAGCACGACCCCGACCGGCACGTCCTGCGAGTAGGCGACGGCGAGGCCGACGGTCGTGCTGCTCCAGACCGCGAACACCAGCGTGCCCGCGCCGAGCGCGACCCAGGCGTGCGGGTTGGTGATCCGGGCGTGGATCTGCTCGTCGCCGGCCAGGCCGTTGACGGTCAGCCAGGCGAGGCCGGTGCCGACCGCGATGCCGGCGGTGTTGAACACCAGCTTGGGGGTGGGGCGGCGGAGCATCGCCTGCGCCGCGGCGACCGAGCAGGTCGCGACGAGCACCAGCCAGCCGGCCGGCATCATCACGAGGCCGAAGACCACGGCCAGCTCGGCCCAGGTGAACGTGTACCGGCTCTGGCCGAACCGGATGTTCATCAGCGCGGCGTCGCCGATGAGGAAGAACGCCACCGCCAGCAGGAGCGAGCCGAAGCTCGGCCGGTCCCGCACGGCCGCGGGGACGGCGTACCCCACCGAGACGACGCCGCCCACCGCGATCAGCGTCAGGAGACGGCGCAACCGGACCGGCAGAGCCGGTCCGGCCGCGTCGCCCGAGCGGGGAGTCATGCGTCAGTCGTCGCCGTTGGCTCGCGCTCGCTGGCCCGGCTCGCTGATCTCACCGTTCACGTGATGCCCTGCCTTCGGCCGGGGACCCCAGAAGGCGTTCAGGAAGAGGTCTTCGTCGTCACCGTACTCGGCCGACGTCCACGAGGTGCCGGTCCACGAGGTGCCCGTCCAGCTCGTACCGGTCCACGAGGTGCCCGTCCAGCTCGTGCCGGTCCACGACGTGCCCGTCCAGGACGTGCCCGTCCAGGAGGTGCCGGTCCACGAGGTGCCGTTCCACGTGCCGCCCGTCCACGACGTCCCGGTCCAGCTCGTACCGGTCCAGGAGGTCCCGGTCCACGACGTCCCGGTCCAGCTCGTGCCCGTCCAGGAGGTGCCCGTCCAGCTCGTCCCGGTCCAGGAGGTGCCGGTCCACGAGGTGCCGTTCCACGGGTTGCAGCGGTCGTCGATCTCGCCGCGGATCTCGACGTAGGTGCCGTCCTGCTTGCAGTCCGACCAGACGTGCGTGCTGCCGCGGCTCGCCTCGAGGGAGCCGAGGCCGCTGCCCTGGAACGACTGCTGCTGCGCCGGGCCCGGGTCCGTCGCCGTCGCGACGGCGTAGTTGATCCGGCCCTTGCCCTGCGTGTTCCCGGAGACGCCGGGGATCGGCGTCGCGGTGTTGCGCAGCGCGGCCTTCACCTGGTCCGGCGTCCAGTCCGGGTGCGCCTTGAGGAGCAGGGCGGCGACGCCCGACGTGACGGCCGCGGCCTCCGACGTGCCCGAGCCCTTGATGTAGCTCGGGGGGACGAGCGCCTTCGGGTTCTGCTGCTCGACGGTGGAGCCGTACGAGCGCGTCGCGATCAGCGTGCGGCCGGGGGCGACGACGTCGGGCTTGGTGAGCCCCTGCGCCGTCGGCCCGCGGGACGACCAGCCGGGGATCGAGTCGTCGGACGTGCTGGTGTTGCCGCCGTCGTTGTACGCGCCCACCGAGAGGATGACCGGGTCGTCGCCGGGCTTGGTGATCGTGCCGCTGTTCGGGCCGGCGTTGCCGGCCGCCGCGACGACGACGATGCCCTGCCGCCACAGGCGCTCGACCGCGTAGTTGATCGGGTCGGTCGCCGGGTCGGCGGTGGACGTGGTGCCCCACGAGAGGTTCAGGACCCGGATGTTGTACTGGTCCTTGTACGCGGACACCCAGTGCATCGCCTGGAGCATGGAGGAGACGTCGGCGGCGCCGTTGCGGCCCGCGACCTTGACCGAGACGAGCGTCGAGCCCGGCGCCACGCCGGCGTACGAGCCCGCGGCGTTGTTCGCGGAGTCCGCGCCGCTGCCGCCGGCGATGCCCGCCATGACCGTGCCGTGGCCGTACGAGTCGATGACGTTGCCCTCGCCCGAGAGGTCGGGGCCGTGGACGAGCCGGCCCTCGAAGTCCTTCATCGGCGAGATGCCGGTGTCGATCACCGCGATGCCCACGCCGCTGCCGGTGTTGCCGGCGCTCCAGGCCGCCGGGGCGCCGGCCGCCTTGCCGTAGGACGACGCGACGGTGGACTCGTCGTAGATGTTGCTGGCGAAGTGCACCTGGCTGTTCTCGCTGACGGCGCGCACCCCGGGGTGCGCGCGCAGCGCCGCGACGGCCGACGCGGGCACGTGCGCCGCGAAGCCGTTCACGATGTCGAGGGGCGAGTCGACGGAGCCGCCGAGCTGCCGGATCGCCGCGGCGACGTCGGACTCGTGCCCGACCCGCGCCTGCACGATCACCTTCTGCGCCGTGCCCGTGCCCGGTCGCGCTGCCCAGGTGCTGCCCTTCGCGGCCAGTGGCACGGCGGCGGAGGCAGACAGGGCGGGGGTCGCGACGCCGGCCGTCGCCACCGCGGCTGCAAGCCAGCGGAGGCGCCGGTTCGTACGAGCGGCCGGTCCCATCAGAGGGATCCTCTCGTCACGCAGCGGTTGGCTGCTGTTGCTCTGAGTGACGACCCTGGATCGAGGTCGAGCCGTCTCTCGCTTGCTGTGTCCGTACGGATACTCGTCGTGACGGCCGCCTGAGTCCCTAGCACGTTGTGATCAATTGCTGACGGGCCGTAAGGCCCCGACCTCGGCCCAGACCTAGGCAGACCCGGACAGAAGGCGCGCCGCGCCCGGGTCCGCGCCCTCCTCGAGGGGCGCCGGAGGCGCGCCGCGGTCGGTCCGCCAGACCCGGAACGCCGCCGTCGACGCGCACAGCCACGCGACACCGAGCGTGATCCCGCCGGCCACGTCGGAGAGGAAGTGGACGCCCAGCGCCACCCGCGAGGCGGCGATGGCGAGCACCAGCGCGACCGTCCCGGCCGTCGCGGCGCGGGCCAGGCCGCGGCGGCGCAGGGCCGGGAGGAACGCCAGCAGCAGGGCGCCGTAGACGACCGTCGAGGCCATCGCGTGGCCGGACGGGAACGACTTGCCCAGCGCGTGCGCCAGCGGCACCTCGAACACCGGCCGGGGCCGGGCGACCAGCAGCTTGACGACGCTGTTCAGCAGCGCGCCGCCGAGGCCGGTCACGGCCACGTAGAACGCCAGCCGCCGCCGCCCCTTCCGCAGGATCCACGCCGTCGCGGCGGCCCCGAGCGGGTACAGCGCGAGCGGCCCGCCGAGCGCCGTGACGGCGCGGGCGGCCACCCGCAGCGCGTCGTGGCGGGTGACGTACTCGTGCACGCGGACGGCGACGCCGTGATCGACGTCGAGCAGCGGCCCGGTGCGCACCACCTGCTCCAGCAGGATCCCGAACGGCACCGCGGCCAGCAGCAGCGCGACCGCGAACAGCGTGAGCCGCAGCCCGTAGCGGCTCTCGGGGTCCAGCCGCGGGTGCATCAGGCCGGCGGGACGTAGACCCGCAGCGGCCGCGCCCGCTTGCCGACGGTGAACTCCGGGCTCCCGTCGAACGTCTCGCCGTCGCGCGCGAGCCGCAGCGGCGTCTCGCTGCGCACCGTGACCCGCGTCGCGAACCGCTGCTCGTAGACCCGGCTGCGCGCCAGCGTGCCGGTGAGCACCGCGGCGATCAGCCTGACCCCGGCCAGCGGCTTGTCCGCGTCGACGATCCGCACGTCGAGCAGCCCGTCGTCCAGCTCCGGCCGGTACGCCGGCGCGAAGCCCGCGGGCTCGTAGCGGCAGTTGCCGATGAAGATCGCCCAGATCCGCCGCGGCCGGCCGTCGATCTCCACCTCGACCGGCTCCCTGGTGCGGAGCACCCGGACCAGCGCGACGAGCAGCGCGGGCCACTTGCCGTAGCGGCCCTCGAGCCGTTCACGGGCGTCGACCAGCTCGGCGTACGAGCCGAACGACGCCGTGTTGAGGAACGGCCGCCCGTCGATCTCGGCCACGTCGAGCTCCACCGCGGAGCCCTGCTCGACCGCGCGGGCCACGTCGTCCACGCCGTCCAGCCCGACGTCGCGGGCCAGGTGGTTGAGCGTGCCGCCGGGCACCAGGGCCAGCGGCAGGTCGTGCGCGAACGCGACCTCCGCGGCGGCGTTCACCGACCCGTCGCCGCCGTGCACGCCGAGCGCGCGGGCGGACGGCGCGGCGGCCTCCAGCGTCTTCGAGAGCTGCTCGGGGTCGTCCAGGGGGACCACGTCGGCCTTCGGCAGGGCGGTGCGGATCGACTCGGCCGCGTCGTCGGGGCTGGTCGCGCCGGCGGCGGCGTTGACCGCGATCGTCACCCCCTCCCCCTGCGGTGCCGCGCCGACCGAGACCGCGCTGAGCCGGCGGCGTACCGACGCCGGGTCGATCGGGGCGCGCGGCCACCACCAGCGGGTGCCGTAGGCCAGCCCGGCGCCGAGCGCGAACCCGCCCAGCACGTCGCCCGGCCAGTGCACGCCGGTGTGCACCCGCGAGTAGCCGACCGCCGCGGCCGCCACGCCGAGCGGCACCCCGAGCGCGGGCATCTCGGTCGCCACGCCGACCGCGAACGCCGCCGCGCTCGCGCTGTGGCCGCTGGGGAACGACGTGCTCGTCGGCCGGCGGTGCGGCAGCCGGGCGACCTCCGTCAGGTTCAGGTAGTCGGGGCGCGGGCGGCGGTAGATGCGCTTGCCGAGCTGGTTCGCGACCGCGCTGGCCGCCGCGATCGACAGCGTGCCGCGCATCGCCGCGCGCCGGCCGGGCCGGCCGCGCGTGGCGAGCACCGCGGCGACGCCGAACCACAGCTTCGAGTGGTCGGCGGCGCGGGTGAGCCGCGCCATCGCGGTGTCGAGCCACAACGGCGTGTCCGCCGCGTGCAGCGCGGCCCATGCCTTCTCGTCGGCCTTCCGGAGGGCGCCCATGCTCGCTCGGTGCCCGCTGGGGCGGTTCGGCAACCGCGTGCCGTGGGAGGCTTCCGCCCGATGGAGCCCGTGGAGGCGCTGAAGCGCATCGCGTACCTGCTCGAACGCGGCCGCGAGCCGACGTACCGCGTCCGGGCGTTCCGCCGCGCGGCGGAGACGATCGGCGCGCTGTCCCGTGACGAGCTGACCGAGCTGGCGCTGGCGGAACGCCTCACCGACCTGCCCGGGATCGGCGACGTCACCGCGCGGGTCGTGCTGGAGGCGCTGGCGGGCGAGCAGCCGGCGTACCTCACCAAGCTCGAGGGCATCGAGCTCGAACCGCTGCCCGAGGGCACCGAGGAGATCCTCGCCGCGCTGCGCGGCGACTGCCACGTGCACTCCGACTGGTCCGACGGCGGGTCGCCCATCCGCGAGATGGCCGTCGCCGCCCGGGCGCTCGGGCACGAGTACATGGTGCTCACCGACCACTCGCCGCGGCTGACCATCGCGAACGGCCTCTCGCCCGACCGGCTGCGCGAGCAGCTCGACGTCGTGGCTTCGTTGAACGAGGAGCTGGCTCCGTTCCGCATCCTCACCGGGATCGAGTGCGACATCCTCGAGGACGGCTCGCTCGACCAGGAGGACGAGCTGCTCGAACGGCTCGACGTCGTGGTCGCCTCCGTGCACTCCAAGCTGCGGATGCCGCGCGACGAGATGACCCGGCGGATGGCGTACGCCGTCGCCAACCCGCACACCGACGTGCTCGGCCACTGCACCGGGCGGATCGTGGTCGGGCGCGGGCGGCCGGAGTCGGAGTTCGACGCGGAGCTGGTGTTCGCGGCGTGCGCGGAGTTCGGGACCGCCGTCGAGGTCAACTCCCGGCCCGAGCGCCTCGACCCGCCGCGCCGGCTCCTGTCACTCGCCGTCGAGGCCGGCTGCCTGGTCAGCATCGACACCGACGCGCACGCGCCGGGGCAGCTCGAGTGGCAGCACTACGGTGCCGAACGCGCCGCCGCGTGCGGGGTGACGCCGGACCGCGTGATCAACGCCTGGTCCGCCGGCGACCTCGTCGGCTGGACCCGCGACCGCTGAGCCCCGCCCGTCCCGCGAGCCGACCGCCCGCGCCGCTACCCCGGGCCCCCGCCCCCCGATTCCCCAACCGTGCAGCCCAGCCGCCCCCCTCCCCGCGTGGTGATCTTCACAGTTCGGGGTCGGGGCCCGGGTCAGGGTCCGGGTCGGGGTCGGGGTCGGGGTCGGGGACGGGTGCGGCGGCCCGCCCGGCGAACGGCGGCGACCAGACCAGCGACACCTCGTCGTCGCCGGCGTCGCTCACCGCGCCGGTCGACGCGTACAGCGCCATCGCGGCGGCGTTCGACCGGTTCGTCAGCACGAACAGCTCGCTCGCCCCCAGCGCCGCGCACTCCGCCAGCAGCGCCCGCACCAGCGCGCCGCCGTGGCCGCGCCGCCGCGCGTGCTCCGCGACCGACACGTCGTAGAGGAACGCCTGCGGCCGGACGTCGTCCGGCCGGGTCAGCAGCACCGCGCGGACAAAGCCGACCGGCTCCTCCCCCTCGTACGCCGCGAACGCCACGTTGCGCGGGTCCGCGACGAACGCCGCCGCCGCCTCCGGCACCGCGCCGGGCAGCGCCGCGAGCAGGTCGGCGACCGTCGTGAGGCGGCGTACGGTCACGGCGCCCGCAGGTCGTTCGCCCGGGCCACGACGCCCATGCAGGCGTCCTCGACGTACTCGATCCCCGCCTCCGCCGCGGCGGCGCGGGCGGCGGGCGACACGATGCCCTGCTGCAGCCACACCGCCTTGACGCCGCGCGCGGCGGCCTCGCGCACGATGCCCTCCGCCTCCTCCGCCGGCCGGAACACCTCGACCACGTCGACCCCGTCCGGCAGGTCGGACACGGACGGCACCGACGGGACGCCGAGCACGACCGGGTCGTTGGGGTTGACGGGCAGGATCGTCCAGCCGCGCTCGCGCAGCGCGAGCGGGATGCGGTGCGACGGCTTCGCCTCGTCGTCGGACGCGCCGACGACGGCGATGACGCGCGCGTCGCGCAGGATCTCCAAGGGGGTCACGCCGCGCCCGTACCCGCAGGGGCGCGCACTACGCTGCCGCCATGCCGAGCCGCCGCGCCCTCGCGTTCTGGGGCGGGCTGGCGGCGAGCACGGCGGCGCTCGCCTGGATGCAGTCGGTGCCGCACGGCGACGTCCTCCGCCTGGAGCTCTTCGCGCCCACCCGCGAGGCGGCCGGCCGCGCGCTGGCGGCGTGGCCGCTCGGCCGCGCGGACGACTACGTGTGGCGCGACTTCCCCTACCTCGCGACGTACTGGGTGCCGCTCGCCGCCGCCGCGTCGTGGGCCGGCGACCGTTACGGCCGCCGCCTCCAAGCGGCCCGGTGGGCGCCGCTCGCCGCGGCCGGGCTCGACGCGGTCGAGAACGTCCTGCTGCTCCGCCAGGTCGCGCAGGCGCAGCGCCTCGGCGCCGCGGGCTACGCCGCGCACGGCACGGCGTGGCTCGCGCCCGCGACGGCGGTCGTGGCGTGGGCGAAGTGGCTGCTCGTGCTGGCCGTGGCCGGCTACGTCGTGCGCGCCGTGTTCGTCAGGCGTTGACGACGGCCTCGTAGAGGCCGCGTTCCGGCTTCCCCACCGCGCCGACGTAGAGGTCGAACGCCCGCAGGTGCGGGTGGGTCACGGCGTACGTCCCGTCGGCGGGCCGGGCGGCGCCGGCGATCCGGAACGTCAGCCCGAAGCGGCGGTCGTGCCCCGCGGCGCGGGTCGAGTCGCTGACCTCGGTGAGGATCGCGCGGTACGTCGCGCGGCCGGACGTGAGCAGGAACGAGGTGCCGACGTGCGGCACGAACACCCGCCTGCGCAGCCGGGTCGGCGACGACGCGACGCTGAGCGCGCTCGCCCGGCCCGCGGCGACGCCGGGCACCGCGACCGTGACGGCACCGAAGACGGCCGCCCGAAGCAGCGTGCGGCGCGATGTGTCGTGCACGAGCCCTCCCTGACCCCGCGGGCAAACCGTACGCGGGGATACCGTCGCCGTCCGGCGAACGCCGCAAGATCATCCGATCGGGTGGTGCGGGAGGCCCGCCCCACCCGGCGGCCCCGGCGCGCGTGTAGCGTTCCGCGCCGTGACCGAACTCTCCGCCGACTCGTTCTCGCCCCACGAGGGGACGTCGTTCACCGTCCTGGCCGAGGACGGCACGGCACCGCTGACCCTGGTGGCCGTCGAGCGCGCGGCCCCCGCGGGCGGTCCGCGCGAGCCGTTCAGCCTGTGGTTCACGTCGCCGCCCACGGTGTCGCTGCCGCAGGGCACCTACGCGCTCGAGCACGACGCGATGGGCCGGCTCGACCTCTTCCTGGTGCCCCGCGCACCGGCGGCCGACGGCGTGCCGCGCTACGAGGCGACGTTCAACTAGGCGACCTCTCCATCCGCACCGACGTCTCGTCGGACGCCGTGACGGCGAACCCGAGCCGCTCGTACAGCCGGATCGCCGGGTTGCCGGGCGTCACGTGCAGCGACACGACCCGCCCCGCGGCGCCCTCGACGACCTCGGCCAGCAGCCGGGTGCCGATGCCGCGACCGCGCCACTCCGGCAGCAGCGCCACGTCCGCGACCCGCACCTCGCCCGGCAGGTCGGCGAGGTAGAGCCGGCCGACGTCGGCGCCGTCGCACGACACGACGAGCCTGCGCAGGCCCGGATGCCGGCCCAGGTAGCCGGCCTCCTGCGCCTCCGCCTGCATCCGGAGGAACGCCGCCGTCGTGGCGCCGTCCCAGCCCAGCGCCGCCAGCTCGGGCGACCGGGTGCTGGCGTACACGGCGTGCAGCAGCTCCCGGTCGTCCGGCCCGGCGTCGCGGAGCGACACCTCCACGCGTTACTGCCGCGCGGGGAACACGCCCTGGAGCGCGATGATGAACGTCATTCCCAGGAACGGCATCATGTTGTTGTGCGGGAACGACGCGCCCGCGACGCTGAGCGAGTTCGGGTCCATCGTCACGAGGTTCGCCGACGTGTTGCTCTGGTAGGCGCTGCCGCCCGCGGACCGCGCCAGGATGCGGTCCGGCCCGGGGGCGTTGAGCTGGGCCGGCTGGTTCGAGGCGTTGACCAGGTGGGTGTGCACCGGGATCTCCGACTGGAGCAGCGTCACGGTCTGCGAGCCGCCCTGGGCGCCGAGCGGGAACTGGTTGTCGTTGGTGGCGCCCACCGGCACGTTGTCCACGAGGTTCGGCAGCGCGAAGGTGCTCTTGCCGTCACCGCCGTAGTACGTGCCCAGCAGCGAGAACAGGGCGGTGTTCTGCGAGATCGGCAGTAGCTGGCCGTTGCAGAACGCCCAGCCGGTCGGCGGGAAGTTGCCGCAGAAGATCCTGATCTCGGCGACAAACGGGTCAGCCATTCGATGCCCTCCTAAGGCATGGGAGCGAGATCAGGTCGGCGACGGGAAGATGCCGAACAGCGAGATGATGAACGTGAGCGCGAGGTACGGCTGCAGGTTGGTGTGCGGCTGCGAACCGCCGACGGGCAGCACGACGTTGTTGGCGAGCGTGAGCGCGGGGGCGATCGACCGGAAGAGCTGGACGTTCGGGCCCGTGGCGAGGACCTGGTTGCCCGGGTTGCCCGACGTCCCCTGGTTCTGCGACGCGACGAGCGCGTGCGTGTGCACGGGGATCTGCTGCGTCGTCAGCGTCACCTCTTGGACGCCGGCGGTCTCGCCGATCTGGTAGTTCTGGAGACCGGGGCCCTGCCCCTGGTGGACCGGGACGCGACCGCCGAGGTTCGGGAGGCCGAACGTCTCCTGGCCGTCACCGCCGTAGGTCGTCCCGATGAGAGTGAACAACGTGTCGTTCTCGGAGATCGCGAGGAGCTGTCCGTTGCAGAGCGCCCACCCCACGGGTGGGAAGTTGCCGCCGAACATCCGGATCTCTCCGACGTAGGGCTGTGCCATGTGTCCGAGGTCCTCTCAGTTGCGCGACGGGAAGATGCCCTGCAACGCGATGCAGAAGCTGATCACGGTGTACGGCTGCCGGTTCTCGTGCGGCTGCGAGCCGCCCACGTTCGAGATCGCGGCCGGGTTCAGCGTCGTGAGGTTCCCCACCGGCGCGTAGGCGTTGTTCGTGGCCGCGAGGATCGACGGGATGACCTGGTCGGCGTTCGTGTTCGACGCCTGCACGAGGTGGTTGTGCGCGGGCATCTCGCTCTGCGTGATCGTGTGCGCCTCCTCACCGCCCCGCTGGCCGAGCGTGACGCTCCCCGAACCCCAGTGCACCGGCACGCGACCGCGCAGGTCGGGCAGCGCGAACGTCGTCTGGCCGTTGCCGCCGAACGTCGTCCCGAGGATCGAGAACAGCGCCTGGTTCTGGTTGATCGGCAGGAGCTGGCCGTTGCACAGGGCCCAGCCCTTCGGTGCGAAGTTGAAGCTCATCAACCGGACCTCCCCGAGGAAAGGTTCAGCCATAGCGCCTCCCAGTCTGGTTGCGGGCGAGCGGGGTCAGAGGCAGTTCGAGGCGACGTGCGTGAAGCTCGAGGTGCCGACGAAGCTGTTGCTCACGAACACGGTCGGCGTGCCGTCGCCGCTGTTGCGGGCCTTCAGGTAGTTGCCGACCGCGGTCGTGTCGGTGGTCCCGCCGGCGTAGCCGGGCAGGTCCACCGTCGTGTTGCCGTTCAGCGGCAGGTTGATGTCGTTGAAGTTCGACGGGTCACCGTTGCTGACGGAGTTCTGGAGCGCACCGGCACCGCCGAGGTCCAGGCACATCGTGACGTTGTCCGTCCCGGTCGCGCCCGGCTCCACCGTGATGCCGGCGAAGGACGGGCTGCCCGCCGCCGTGCTCGGCTCGGTGACCGAGTTCCCGGTGATCGTGGCGCGCAGCGTCGGGTTGCCGTCGTTCGCGAGGACGCGGATGCCGGCGTCCGCGCCGTAGGAGCGGATCGTGTTGTTCAGGATCGACACCTTGCCGGTCCCGCCCTTGATCTTCGTCACGGCGATGCCGCTCGCGGCGCCGGCCGACTTCTGCACCCCGCTGACACCGAACGTGTTGCTCGCGATGGTGCCCGACGCGGTGCCGTTGCCGAGGAACAGCGTGAGCCCGTTGCCGACCGCGTCCCTGAACGAGTTGTTCGTGACGCTGTAGGTGAAGTTCGTGCTCACCGACGTGCTCGCCGAGCCCGCGCCCAGGGTCACGCCGCCGCCGCCGCCCAGCATCGCCGGGTGGTTGTTGGTGAACGTGCTGTTCTGGATGACCAGGTCACCGGTCGAGTTGTCGCCCAGCGCGTACTGGACCAGGTCGCCGCGCGCGGTGGTCGCGGTGACGTTGCTCAACGTGACGTTCATCGTGGCGGTGTTGAACGCCGTCGCGAGGAACGCGTCGTCCGCGTCGGTCGTCGCCGAACGGGTGGCCAGCGTCGTCGCCGACACCGTCAGCCTGTTCAGCGTGCCGCTCGTGTTGTAGACGCGGAGGCTGTTCTCGAAGCCGCCGTTGATGGTCGAGTTCGAGATCGTCGCCGAGCCCAGCAGGTTGCAGAAGTGGACGCTGTCCTCGTCCTGGCTCGAGTTGCTGCCGTTCGTGCCGGTGACGGAGAACCGGTCCATCGTGAGGTTCGTGACGTCGTAGCCGAGGACCGCGAAGTTCGAGAAGTTGCTGAGGTTCATGTTCTTCAGCGACGCGTCGCGGGTGTTCCTCAGGAAGATGCCGGTGCCCGCCGTGGACGACACCGCGGCGCACTGGTTCGACGTGAGGTCGCCGCCGGTGCCGTTCTGGATGGTGCCGCCCGAACCGGCGGTCGTGCCGGTGCCGGTCAGGGCGAAGTTGCCGGCGCTGCCGGTGTTGTCCAGCACGATGCCGCTCGCGGCGCCGTTCGCGCTGATGCTCTGGAACGTCACGTCGGCCGCGCCGATCGAGACGTTCGTGATGTTCAGCGGCGTGCCGGTCGTGCTGGTGATGGTGTTCGTCGCGCCGGTGACCGACACCGTGCCGGCCCCGGTCGCCACGAACGCGGGCTGCGTGCCGGAGCTGAGCACGACGCCGCCGGTGAGGCTCACCGTGGTGCCGCTGCTGTTGCCGGTCATCGCGACGCCTGCGCCGCTGTTGTCGTTGACCGCGCCGGACAGCGCGACCGTGGAGGTGCCGGTCTTGTTCAGGATCGCGACGGCCCGGCCGGCCGACGTGTTGGTGACCGTGCCGGCGTAGCTGAACGAGCCCGTGCCGCCGTTGATCTCCAGGGCGTCGCCGGTCGCGCCGGAGAGCGCGCCGGTGCCGAGCGAGGTGCCGGTCGTCGAGACGGTCGTCAGGTTGACGTTGTCCGCGGCGCTGCCGGTGGACGTGGTCGAGAGGAGGTCACCACTGATCGTGCCGGTGTTAAGGTTCAGCGCCTGGCCGGTGCTGTTCAGCCGCACGTCGGTGCTGAGCCCCGAGCCCAGCGTCAGGGTCCCGAAGTTGCTGCCGCTCAGCGCCGTCGCACCCGTGAGGTCGACGCCGCGCAGGGTGTTGCCCGAGCCCAGCGTGACCGCGCCCGACACCGTCGGGTTGGTGCCGTTGATCGACGGGCGAGCGATGGTCCCGGCCGGCGGGGTGATGCCCATGAGCGCGTCGAAGCTCGCCGCCTTGGTGCCCGCGCCGGTCAGCCACTCGCCCGCGTTGAGCGTGAACGCCGTGCTGTAGGTGCCGGGGTGCACGAACACCTTGTGGTTGGTGGCGTCGACGCCGGCGACCGCGGTGAGCGTCTTGAACGGTCGCGCGAGCGTGCCGTTGCCGGTCACGTCGTCGCCGCTCGTCGCGTCGGCGAACCAGATCACGTCACCCGACACGGTGAACGTGAGCGTCTTCTGCGCGCTCTCCACGCCGGGCGTCGGGTAGCCGCTGTCGACGATCGTGTACTTGAGCGTGAACGTGCCGGTCTGGCCGGGCGGCGGCTCGAAGTCGAACGTGCCCAGCGCGTTGTTCACGCCGCTGACGACGCAGCCGGGGCAGTTCGCGCCGGTCGCGGTGATCGTGCCGACCGAGTACTGCGGCGTGTAGCCGGGCTGCTGGTCGGTGTCGGCCGTGTCGGTCGCGCCGGTGAACAGGCCGCTCAGCGAGATCTTCATGTTCGTCTGCACGCTGAAGCTCTGGTCGATCGCGGACGGCGGGTCGTTCACCGGGTTGACCGTGATGACGAACGTCTGCGTCGGCGCGGTGTCGACGCCGCTGTTCGCGGTGCCGCCGCTGTCCTTCAGCACGACGGTCACCGTCGCGGTGCCGTACTTGTTGGCCGCCGCGGCGTACACCAGCGTGCCGGTCGGCGAGATCGTCGGCTGGGTCAGGAACAGCCCGTTGTTGTTGTTCGTGACCGTGAACGCCACGGTCTGCGTGTTCTCGTTGGCCGGGCCGGCGCTGATCGACGTCGCCCAGTTGGAGACCGACTGCGTGCCGGCGTCCTCGAGCACCGTCTCGTCCAGCCCCTTGACGAACGACGGGGCGTCGTTCACCGCGGTGACGGTGATCGCGAACGTCTGGTTGTCGCTGGTGGCGTCACCGCCGTTCGCGATGCCGCCGTCGTCGGTCGCGCTGACGGTGACCGTCGAGACGCCGTTGGCGTTCGCCGCCGGCGTGTAGGTCAGCGTGCCGTTGGTGATCGTCGGCTGGACCGCGAACATCGTCGGGTTTGTGACGTTCGTCACCGCGACGGTGACCGTCTGGCCCGCCTCGTCCGCCGGGCCGGCGCTCGTGCTCGTGACGAAGCCGTTCACCGTCTGCGCGGCCGCGTCCTCGAGGACGCTCTGGCTGCCCGCCGTGGTGAAGCTCGGCGCGTCGTTCACCGGGGTGATCGTGATGGTGAACGTCTGCGCGTCGGACGTGTCGTCGCCGCCGTTCAGCACGCCGCCGTTGTCCGACAGCGTCACCGTGACGGTGGCGGTGCCCACGGCGTCAGCGGCCAGGGTGTACTGCAGCGTGCCGGTGTCCGACAGGGTCGGCTGCGCCAGGAACAGCGCCGGGGTGTCGACGTCGACGTCGAACGTCAGCGCCTGCCCCGACTCGTCGGCCGGGCCCTTGCTGATCGCGCTGGCCCAGTTGGAGACCGAGTACGTGCCGGAGTCCTCGAGCACGGTCTGGTCGTCGCCCTTGAGGAACGACGGCGCGTCGTTGACCGCGGTGACCGTGATCGTGAACGTCTGCACCGCGCTCTCGGCGACGCCGCCGTTGGCGTTCCCGCCGTCGTCGGTGATCTTCACCGACACGGTGGCGACGCCGTTCGCGTCGCTCGCCGGGAGGTACGTGAGCGTGCCGGTCGGCGAGACCGCCGGCTGCGTCGCGAACAGGGAGTTGTCGTCGTTCGTGACCGTGAACGACACGGTCTGCGCGGACTCGTTGGCCGGGCCGGCGCTGACGCCCGTCGCCCAGCCGGTGACGGTCTGCGCGGCCGCGTCCTCGTTGACCGTCTGGCCCGCGCCCGCCGTGAACGACGGCGCGTCGTTGACCGGGTTCACCGTGACGGTCGCGCCGGCCGGCGCCGAGGAGATGGTCCCGTCGTACACCGTGTAGCTGAACGAGCCCGCGCCGTTGAAGTCCGCCGCCGGCGTGAAGGTGACCGTCGTCGTGCAGGTCAGTGCCGTCGTGGTGCAGTCGGCCGGCGCGGCCGGGGTGCCGAGGGTGCCGCCGACCGGCGAGCTGACCGCGAACGTCAGGTTGTCGTCGTCGCTGTCGTGGCCGGTCAGCGTGACCGTGATCGCGCCGGCGTCCTCGTTGCCGCTCGCGCTCGTCGCGTCCGCGGTCGGGGTGGCGTTCGGCGGGACGACGGTCAGGCTCACCGTCGCGGTGTCGGTGGCCGTGCCGTCGCTCACGTCGTAGGTGAACGAGTCGGGACCGGTGTAGGTGGTCACCGGCGTGTACGTGAAGGAGCCGTCCTCGTTGAGCGTCACGCCGCCGTGCGCGGGCGTGCTCGCGTTGAGGGCCGTCTTGGTGGCGCCCGCGTCGACGTCGGTGTCGTTCGCCAGCACGCCCGGGGCGGAGACGACGAGCGCGTTGCCCTGGATCACCTGGTACGCGTCGTCGCCCGCGACGGGCGCGTCGTTAACCGACGTCACGGTCAGCGTCACCGTCACCGGCGCCGAGTCCGCCGTGCCGTCCGTCGCCTTGTACTGGAACGAGTCCCCACCGAAGTAGTTCGGGTCCGGCGTGTACGTCACCGAGTTCCCCGAGATCGCACCCAGCCAACCGTGCCCAGGACCGGTCACGATCGCGTACGACAGCGAGTCACCGTCCACGTCGGACGCGCTGAACGTCACCGCCTTCGCCGTGTCCTCGTTCGTCGACGCCGACACCGGCTGCGCCACCGGCGCGTCGTTCACCGAGCCGACCGTGATCGCCACCGTCGCGACGGCCGAGTCCGCCGTGCCGTCGTTCGCCTTGTACTTGAACGAGTCCGCACCGAAGTAGTTCGCCGCCGGCGTGTACGTGAACGAACCGTTCGCGTTCAGCGTCAACGACCCGTGCGACGGACCGGACACCAGCACCGCCGTCAACGGCGACGACTCCACGTCCGTGTCACCGTCCAGCACACCCGGCGCCGTGACCGCGAGCTGCGTGTCCTCGTCCGTCGCGTACGCCTCGTCATCCGCCACCGGCACGTCGTTCACCGACGTCACCGTCAACGTCACCGTCACCGGCGCCGAGTCCGCCGTGCCGTCCGTCGCCTTGTACTGGAACGAGTCCCCACCGAAGTAGTTCGGGTCCGGCGTGTACGTCACCGAGTCACCCGAGATCACGCCCAGCCAACCGTGCCCAGGACCGGTCACGATCGCGTACGACAGCGAGTCACCGTCCACGTCGGACGCGCTCAGCGTCACCGCCTTCGCCGTGTCCTCGTTCGTCGACGCCGACACCGGCTGCGCCACCGGCGCGTCGTTCACCGGGTTGACGGTGATCGACACGGTCGCGCTGCCGGACTTGCTGTGCGTGTCGTACGCCTTGTACTGGAACGAGTCCGGGCCGGCGTAGTCGGGGTCGGGCGTGTAGGTGAAGGAGCCGTCGGCGTTCAGCGCCACGGTGCCGTGCGCCGGGTCGGTGGCGTCGACCGCCGTCAGCGGGTCGTTCTCGGCGTCGGTGTCGTTGCCGAGCACGCCGTCCGCCGGGACCGAGAGCTGCGCGTCCTCGTTGACCGAGTAGCCCGAGTCGTCGACCGCCACCGGCGGCGAGCTGGTGGCGTTGTAACCGGTGAACGTCCGCAGCGGCGACGTGCGGTCGCTGCGCGCGCCGACCTTGGTGACGACCTTCTTGCCGGAGCCGAAGACGTCGCTGACGGTGGTGTTGACCCACTGCGCGAGGACGACGTTGGCACTGTTCGGCTGGATGACGCCGGAGGAGAACGTCCCCGCCGTCTTGACGAAGGTGCCGCTCAACGACGAGTACGCGCTCGACGGGAGCAGCGCGACGTTGGCGCGGTTGCGGCCGCAGACCACGATCGTCTTCTGCGAGCCGACGACCGCGTCCTTGTTCGCCGCCGGGCACGCGGTGCCGGGCGTCTTCGCCGTGTCGGAGACGACGGCGGTGATCAGCTCGAACGTGTGCAGCTTGGTCGTGAGGCCGCCGCCCGCGGGCGAGGCGTACTTGAGCAGGCTGGTGTTGTCGAACTGGCTGCTCGCGCTCACGATGACCGGCCAGGTGCCGACGCGGTCGACGTTGCCGGCCGCGGTCTTGGCCTTGACCGTGAAGTTCTTGGAGGCGCCGTTCGCGGCGATGAAGAAGCTGGAGTTGGACGCGCGGAAGCGGCACTTGGTGTCGGCGAGCTGGGCGGCCCAGCCGTACGGCGCGACGCAGCCGTTGACGGTCCAGTAGGTGCTGGGGCGGGTGATCTCGACCGCGCCGATCTTCGTCGTCGTGCCGGTGTTCTTCACCGTGAAGACGTAGTTCGAGCCGGTGCTGTCGCCGATGTAGTAGAGCGCGGGGGCGATCGACGCCGTCGCGGCGTACGCGGGCGGCGTGGCGCCCTGGGCCACGACGGCGAACACACCGCCGAGCCCGAGCGCGCCGCCGACGACCAGGAGTGCCCTGGCACGCGTGCGCACCGCCTGGTCGCGCGACCCCCGACCGCGGCACAGCCGTCCGGACATGGCGTAACCCCCTGCTCCCGTAGCCGCGCGCCCAAAGCGGTCCGCACGGCGAGGCACAGCATCGTCGCGGCAGGGGTGGTTCGGGAGGGTTCGACGGAAAAAACTCGCGGCCGGTGCCGTGATCGTGCGGGGCTCCCCCGAAATTGGTGACTTAGGTCCCTACCCGGACCCGGGAGCGCGGGCCGCTCAGAAGAGGTCGGCGAGCATCCGCAGGGTCGCCGCCAGCGAGCGCCACGCGGTCCGCCCGAGGCCGGCGCCGGTCGCCCTGGCCCGGCGCCACGCCCCGGCGAGGAACGCCAGCAGGCCGGCCGCCACCGCGGCGAGCGCGGCGCCGACGAGCGGGTCGGGCAGCGCGACCGCCGCCGCCACGGCGAGCAGCGCGAGGCCCGCCGCCGTCGCGGCGAACCCGGCTACCAGGAGCCGGGTACCGGCCGCGCGCTCCTCACCCACAGGGGGGATCGTCCACCTCAGCCGCGCAGCGGCGCCGTCATCAGCGAGAGGCGCAGCCGCGTCCGGCGCTCCGCCCGGGCGATCGCGCTGCCGAGGGGCTGCGTCGCGAACCCGCCCGTCAGCATCACGCCGCCGGTGAAGTAGCCGAGCGCCGAGCCGTCGGGCCGGATCACCGACGCGCCGTTGGCCCGCGACAGCAGGCCCTCGGTCGTGACCTCCGCGTACTCGGCGTCGCCGCGCAGCAGGCCGGTGCGGGCGTTCGGCGCGCCGGGCAGGCCCAGCGCCGGCGAGTAGACGTAGGTCTCCTCCAACGCCCCCGGCGTGCCCGTCCGCACCGGGCCCCCGTAGAACGGCAGCGCCGGGTCGAGCTTCACGCCCTTGTCGACGCGGACCAGCGCCAGGTCGACGCCGTCCTTGTTGACCGCGTACGCGATGCGGCCGACCCGCGCGCCGTTGAGGTCGCGGACGACCGGGCCGTTGCGGTAGACGGGCTCGAGCTCGCTCTCGCTCATCACGACGCAGACCGGCAGGTTCGGCACGACCTCGTTGAGCGGCGGCGGCAGCACGTCCTTGACGGTGTCCTCGAGGCAGTCGTAGTCGAGGAAGCACGTGCCGGGCATCGTGAGGTAACGGTTGCCGGCCTGGTCGCGGAACGCGAAGCTCGCGCCGCACTCGTAGTCGCCGTACTTCATGCTCGGCACGATCAGCGTCATGCCGGGGTGGACGCCGTCGCACTCGACGCTCGCGGCGCGCTTGTCCGCCGGGAGCGGTGACGACGTGCACCCGGCCGACGCGTTCGTCGGCGCGGCGAGGGAGACGGCGAGCAGCAGCAGGATCGGGAGGCGGGAACGCGTCATGCCGGATAGAGCCCCGGGCGCGCGGGGAGGTTCGCCGGTTACCGTCTCCGGTGGCGAGGGCCGCTAGCTCAATCGGTCAGAGCAGCAGACTCATAATCTGTCAGGTTCAGGGTTCAAGTCCCTGGCGGCCCACGGAGGAACGGCTCGTGCCGGAGATGTCGCGCGGCGAGGCGGTGTTCTGCCGCAGCGCGCCGTGGCGGGCGTTCGCCGCCCGCGTGGTGCTGCCGTGGGCGACCCGCGGCGCCACGCCGCGCGGCGAGGTGCTCGAGGTCGGCGCCGGCAGCGGCGCGATGGCCGAGGCGATGCTGCGCCGCTGGCCCGACGTGCGGGTCACCGCGACCGACGTCGACCCGGACATGGTCGCGGCGGCCGCGGCGCGGCTGCCCGAACGCGGCACCGCCGAGGTCGCCGACGCGACCGCGCTGCCGTTCGCCGACGGCTCGTTCGACGCGGTGGTGTCGTTCCTGATGCTGCACCACACGATCCGCTGGGAGGACGTCGTCGCGGAGTGCGCGCGCGTGCTGCGGCCCGGCGGCGTGCTCCTCGGCTACGACCTGCTCGACACCCGCACCGCGCGGGTGATCCACCGCGTCGACGGGTCGCCGCACCGGCTGCTCTCCCAGGGCGCGCTGCGGATGGAGCTGGTCCGCCGGTTCTCCGGCGCCGAGGTGTCGCGGGCGCTGCTCGGGCAGGTCGCCCGCTTCCGCGCGACGCGCTAGAGGGACTCCGGGTCCACGTCCAGCGTCGTGCGGTCGAGGCTCGCCAGCAGGTCGAGCTGCGGCCCGGTGCGCGGCAGCTCCCAGCGGAAGAAGTACCGCGCCGCCGCCCGCTTGCCGTCGTAGAACGCGCCCTGCCCCTCCCCCGCGGCGAGGAGCTGCTCCAGCCACAGCCACGCCACGACCGCGTGCCCCACCGCCTCCAGGTAGACCGACGCGTTGGCCAGCGCGAGCCGCACGTCGCCGGTCCCCCAGAGCGCCGCGGTCACCTCCGCGATCCGCGTGACGGTCCCGCGCAACGCCGCCGCGTACGCCGCCGCCTCGCCGCCCGCCGCCTCGCCGCGGTCGCAGGTCGCGGTCATCACGCCGGCGAGCGCGGCGAGCCCCGCGCCGTTGCCCGCGACGACCTTGCGGCCGAGCAGGTCGAGCGCCTGGATGCCGTGGGTTCCCTCGTGGATCGGGTTGAGCCGGTTGTCGCGGTAGTGCTGCTCGACGTCGTACTCGCGGGTGTAGCCGTAGCCGCCGTGCACCTGGATCGCGAGGTCGTTCGCGGCGAGGCACCACTGTGACGGCCACGACTTGGCGATCGGGGTCAGCGTGTCGAGCAGCAGGTGGGCGCGGGCGCGCTCCTCGTCGGTGCCCGCGGTGCGCTCCTCGTCCAGCAGCCGGCCGCAGTAGAGGACGAGCGCCAGCGCGCCCTCGACGTACGACTTCTGCGCGAGCAGCATCCGCCGGACGTCGGCGTGCTCGACGATCGGCACCTGCGGCGCGGCCGGGTCCTTCGCGTCGACCGGCCGGCCCTGGGGGCGCTCCTTGGCGTAGCGCAACGACTTCAGGTAGCCCGTGTAGCCCAGCGCCGTCGCGCCTGCGCCGACGCCGACGCGGGCCTCGTTCATCATGTGGAACATGATCTTGAGGCCGTCGTTCTCGCTGCCGACGAGCCAGCCGACCGCGCCGTCCCGCTCGCCGAAGTTGAGCAGCGTGTTGACGGTGCCGCGGTAGCCCATCTTGTGGTTCAGCCCGGCCAGCGTGACGTCGTTGCGGGTGCCGTCCGGCAGCACCTTCGGGACGGCGAACAGGCTGATGCCCTTCACGCCGGCCGGCGACCCCGGCACCTTCGCGAGGACGAGGTGCACGATGTTCTCGCCGAGGTCGTGCTCGCCTGCGGAGATCCACATCTTGCTGCCGCGGAGCCGGTACGACCCGTCGTCGCGGCGTTCCGCGCGGGTCGTGATGTCCGCGAGCGACGAGCCGGCGTGCGGCTCCGAAAGGCACATCGTGCCGTGCCAGCGCCCCTCCAGCATCGGCCGGACGAACGTCTCCACCTGCTCCGGCGTGCCGTGCGCGAGGAGCAGGTTGGCGTTGGCCATCGTGAGGAACGGGTACGCGCTCGTGCCGACGTTCGCCGCCTGGAACCACGCGAAGCAGGCGGCCGCCACGCAGGCCGGGAGCTGCAGGCCGCCGACCTCGGCGTCCATCGTGCTCGCGATCAGGCCCGTCGCGGCGAACGCGTCGAGCGCCTCCTTCACCTCGGGGACGAGGCGGACGTGGCCGTCCTCGACGACCGGCTCGTTCGCGTCGGCCTTCTTGTTGTGCGTGGCGAACCGTTCGGTCGCGACCCGCTCCGCGAGGTCGAGCACCGCGTCGAACGTCTCGCGGCCGTGCTCCTTGAACCGCTCGCGCGACGTCAGCGACGTGACGTCGAGCCACTCGTGGAGCAGGAAGTCGAGGTCGCGGCGCGACAGCAGGTCCGACGGCATCGCGGTCAGCCGACGAGGGCCCAGACGGTCTTGCCGTCGCGGTGCACGTCGCAGCCCCACTCCTTCGCGAGCGCGTCGACGAGGACGAGTCCCCGCCCGCCCGTCGCGACCGCCGGGGGCGGCGACGGCGGCGGCAACGGCCGCGACGACTGGTCCGACACGGCCACCCTGACCGTCCGGCCGAGGCGCGTCACCGACACCTTGAAGCGCAGCGTCGTGTGCTCGACGGCGTTGGTCGCGAGCTCGGTGAGGACGAGCGTGGCCACCTCGGGGTCGAGGCCCCACCCTTCGAGCGCGTCGGTGACGAGCCGCCGGGCGAGCGGGACCGCGTACCTCGTCGGCTCGAACGCCCTCGTCACCCGCCCCGCGTGCCGGGGCCCGGGGGACGGGGACGGCACGTGCAGGTCGTGGGTCGCGGCCAGGTCCGCGTGCGCCGAGCCCCGGTAGGCGCAGAACAGGGTGAACGGCACGCGAGAGCGCAGCGCGTTCCACCAGCCCTCGACCGCGAGGGCGTCCTCGCGCTCGCCGGTCTCCTCGAGCAGCGCGACCATCTCGCCGTAGATGCGCAGCGGCCCCGGCTCGGCGAGGCCGCGGACGAGCCCGCCCACGGTCTCCGCGAACGCCCGCAGGTCGAAGTCCGGCAGCAACGCCGTCGCGTCGATCGTGAGGTAGCGGCCGTCGCACGCGTCGATGTCGACGCCCGACTCCGTGATCGCCTCCTCGAAGGCCGCGCCGTGCTCGGGCCGCGCCAGCACGATCGCGCACTCGCCCTTGGCCAGCCCGCCGCCGACGAACCGCGCGACCGACGGCACCAGCGCGTCGACGCTGTCGTAGAACTGCACGGCGTGGGCGCCGCGCTCGACGGGGTCGGCGAGCTCGGCTAGCACGTGGCGTCCGCGGGGGTGCCGTGGGGGTAGCCGGGGAGGCGCAGCTCGTCGGCCGGCACGCCGGTCGCCTCCTCGAGACGGCGCAGCGGGTCGGCGGCGGCCCCCTCGGGGACCCGCACGACGAGCACGGCGGCGTCGTCGCCGAGGCCGTTGGCGGCGTACGCGCGCGCCGCGTGCACCACCCGCGCGACGGTCTCCTCCGCGCTGAGCCCGCAGCAGTCCGCGAGGACCGACATCAGCCGCTCCTCGCCGAACAGCCCGCCGTCCGCGGCCCGCGCCTCGGTGATGCCGTCGGTGTAGAAGACGAGCGCGTCGCCGGGGCCGAGGCCGACGCGGTGGTCGTACGCCTCGACCATCGGGAACATGCCGAGCGGCAGCGACGCGACGCCGCGCTGCTCCACGACGCCCTTCCCGCGGACGAGGATCGGCAGCGGATGCCCGCCCGACGAGAGCGTCACCCACGCGCCGCAGGTGTCGAGCTCGACGCGGCCCACGACCATCGTGCAGTAGTGGTCGTCGGCGTCGCCGTCGGCGAGCAGGACGTCGTTGACGTCGGCGAGCACCTCGCGCGGCGAGAACGTCCGCACCGACGCGGCGCGGACGGTCCAGCGCGCGAGCGCGGTCAGCGACGCGGCCCGCGCGCCCTTGCCGCAGACGTCGCCGAGGACGACGGCCCAGTCGTTGCTCGCGAGCCGGAACACGTCGAAGAAGTCGCCACCCACGGACAGGCCGCGCTCGCCGGCGACGTAGCGGCTCGCCACGTCCATGCCGGGCACGACGGGCGCGCGCGGCGGCAGCAGGCTGGCCTGCAGCGCCGACGCCAGCGTCTCGGCGTCGCGACGCAGGCCCGACTCGTTGCGGACGACCTCGATCGAGCGCATCCGCAGCTCGAGCTGGTCGACCACGAGCCCGGCGAGCTCGCGCAGCAGGTCGACCTGCTCCGGCTCGATCGTGCGGGGCTTCTTGTCGATGACGCAGAGGACGCCGAGGTTGTGCCCGTCGGAGGTCGTCAGGGGGACGCCGGCGTAGAAGCGGAGGCCGAGCTCGCCGGCGACGAGCGGGTTGGCCAGCGTGCGCGGGTCGGACCCGGCGTCGGTCACGATCCACGGCTCGTGCCCGAGGATCGCCGACGAGCAGAGGCCCGGATCGCGGCCGACCTGGTCGACGCCCGCGATGCCGTACTTGGACATGAACCACACGCGGTCGGTGTCGACGACGCTCACGATCGCGATGGGCACGTCGAGCAGGCGGGCGGCGAGTGCCGTGATCCGGTCGAACGTGCCGTCCGGCGGCGTGTCGAGGATCTCGAACCGGCGCACGGCGGCGAGGCGTTCGGCCTCGTCGTGCGGCAGCTCGAGCAGTGTCATGGGGGGTCGGCTCCAGCCGGGCCGCCCTGCGCGACCGGATCGTCTCAGTGTAGGCACGCTGTCCCGGGACGGACAGGCGAACGCCCCTGCCCGGGACGGGGGGCAGGGGCGTTCGTGCGGCGACGGGGCGCCGCGGCTCGGGCCTGGTGGTGCTAGAGGCCCTTGTTCCTGGCGATGCCGCCCGCGAGGATCGCGGCCGTCATCGGCATGTGCGACGTGGCGGTCGCGAGCTTCGCCTGCACCGACGGCGGGTCGGCGAGCATCGCGTCGATGGCCGCCAGCAGCGTGGCCACGTGCGGCTTCAGCTCGTCCGCGACCGCGTCCGCCGGCAGCTCCGGCACGACCGAGTTGATGAGCTGGCCGAACGACGTGCGGTAGCCGTCGAGGTCCTTCGTCGCCTTGGTCGCCTTCGCGGTGTCCTTCGTGGCCTTGCCGAGCGTGTAGTCGACGAAGAACCCGATGTGCTGCCGCCACGAGTCGAGGAACGGCTTCTCGGCGTCCGGGTAGACGCTCGCGACGGCCTTGGCCAGCGCGACGGTGTTCTCGTCCAGCGCCTTCACGGCGCCCTGCACGGACGGGTCCTTGAGGTCGCCGCCCTTGCGCACCGCCGTCTGCAGCGCGTTGCCGGCGAGCCACACGTGGTCGTTGAGCAGGCCGGTGAGCCCGCCGCGCAGCTCGGCCGCCTTGCTCGCCGGGTCGCCGTCGAGGCCCTTGTTCTTGGCGATGCCGCCGGCCAGGATCGCCGCCGTCATCGGCATGTGCGCCGCCGCGGCGTTCAGCTTGCTCTGGTAGTCCGGCGCGCCGGCCACCGCGGCGTCGATCGCCGTGAACAGCAGCGCGACGTGCGGCGTCAGCTCGTCGGCCACGGCGTCGGCCGGCAGCTCGGGCACGACCGAGTTGATGAGCTGGCCGAACGACGTGCGGTAGCCGTCGAGGTCCTTGCGCGCCTTCTCCACCTTGGCGGTGTCCTTGGTGGCCTTGCCGAGGGTGTAGTCGACGAAGAACCCGATGTGCTGGCGCCACGAGTCGAGGAACGGCTTCTCGGCCTGCGGGTAGACGCTCGCGATCGCCTTCGACAGCGCGACCGAGTTGGCGTCGAGCGCCTTGACCGCGCCCTGCACCTCGGCGTCCTTGAGGTTGCCGCCCTTGAGCACGGCGGTCTCCAGCGCGTTGCCGGCGAGCCACACGTGGTCGGCGAGCAGGTTGGTCAGCCCGGCCCGCAGCTCGGCGGCGGCGGTGTCGGACCCGCCGGTCGCGGTGGCCGGCGACGAGGAGTGCGGAGCGGTGGAGCCGTGCGAGGCGGCCGGCTCGGCCACCTCGCGGGGACTGTCGCCGCCACAGGCGACGGCGGCCAGCGCGAGCGTGATGCCCGCGGCGGCGAGACGTACGGGGGTCTTGCGCATGGGTGGTTCCTTCTCTCGTGTCAGGGTCAGGTGACGACGACGCGCGCGTTCATCCCTTTGTGAATCGCGCAGTAGTACGGGTAGGTGCCGGGGGCGTCGAACGTCCGGGTGAACGTCGCGCCCTTCGTGGTGAGCGGCGCGTCGTACGCGCCGTCGGGGCGTTCGCCGGAACGCAGCCCGGTGCCGGCGTCGATGCCGGTCGCCGTGCCGGACGTGACGGTGTGGCCGATCGGCTCGTCGTTGCGCCAGGTGACGGTCGTCCCGGCCGCGACCGTGAGGTCGCCGGGCCCGAACGCGAGCCCCTGGACGGAGACGGTCGCCGCCTTCGGCTCGGCGCCGCCGCCGCAGGCGGTCCCGAGCAGCAACGCGGCGGCGGCCGCGGCGCGCCTCACCGGACGGCCCGCGCGGCGGCGGCGACGACGAGCGCCTCGGCGGCGACGGACACGACGCCGTACGGGTCGAGCCAGTCGCCGACGTCGTGCGCGAGCCCGGGGAACGCCACCAGCCGCGTCGCGGCGTACGTGCCGATCGCGACCGCGCACAGCACGCCGGAGGCGAGCAGCACCGGTCGCGACGGCGAGCTCGACAGCGCGAGCAGCAGCGCGACGCAGGCGAGCGTGAAGCCGACGAACGCCGCGCCGGCGTACGGCGCCTCGGCCAGGTGGTGCGAGGTCGGCGGCACGTGCGCCAGGCCGGCGACCGCGAGGCCGAACGCGACGAGCGCGGCGGCGCGCGGTGCGGCGACGTCGCGCGGTGCGGCGACGTCGCGCGGTGCGGCGACGTCGCGCGGTGCGGCGACGGCGCGCGGTGCGGCGGTGTCGGGAGTCGCGGTCTCGGAGGTCACGGCTGGTCTTCGCGCGACCGGCCGTGGCGGTTCAGTCCGCGAGCGCCAGGTCTATCCAGCGCCGCGACTGCGCGGCGATGCGCGGGGAGCGCGGGAGGTAGTACGGCAGCGCGTTGACGCCCATCGACAGCACCCAGCCGCGCGCCCGCGCCCACGTCGCGTCGTCGGCACCCACGGCGTCGCGGAACGCCGCCCGCGCGGCCCGCGGCAGGTACGTCCACGCGACCATCACGTCGCACGCCGGGTCGCCGACGCCGAGCCCGCCCCAGTCCAGGACGCCACTGACCCGCCCGTCCGACACGGCGAGGTTCGCGCCGTGCAGGTCGCCGTGGATCCACACCGGCGGCCCGTCCCACGCCGGCGCGGCGAGCGCCTCGTCCCACGCTTCGAGCAGCACCCGGGGGTCGAGCACGCCGTCGAGCTCGGCGGCGCGGCGGCGGTACGTCTCGTCGCGCTCGGCGAGCGTTACGCCCCGGCCGAAGTTGTGGTCGCCCGGCGCGGGGCCGCCGGTCGCGTCCACCGCGCGCAGCGCGAGGAGGAACGCCGCGAGGTCCGCCGCCGCGCTCTCCGGCCCCTCGGCCACCGTGCCGCCGGGCAGCCAGCGGCAGACCGACCACACGTACGGGTATCCCTCGCCCGGGACGCCGTGCGCGACCGGGACGGGCACCGGCAGCGGCAGGTGCGGCGCGAGCCGCGCCAGCCACTGCTGCTCCTTCGCCACCTGCCGGTGCGCCGACGGGATGCGCGGCAGCCGGACGGCGAGGTCGTCGCCGAGCCGGAACAGCGCGTTGTCCGTCCCGCTCTCCGCGACGCGGCTCAGCGGGAGCGCGGCGTACTCCGGGTGCTGCGCCGCGAGCAGCCGGCGGACCAGCGCCTCGTCCACCGTGACCTCGTCGTCGTGCACCCGCCGAATGATGCCGACGGCGGCCGCGCGCCGCGCGGCGTTTTCGGCGGCTACGGCAGCGCGCCGCTCGCCTTCGTGACCGCGGCGCGCACGAGGCGTTCGAGGTCGGCCGGGTCGAGCTGCCCGCCGCCGAACACCGTCGTCACGCTCGTGCCGGCGAGCAGCAGCACGTGCTGGCGCACCCGGACGACGGCGAAGTCGACGCTGATCCGCCCGCCCTCGAACTCGACCGACATCCGCGCGGCGAACGTCTCGTCGCCGACCTGCGGGAACGACAGCGCCGCGATCCGGGCCCGCTGCTTCTTGCCGTCGTCGTCGGTGTAGGTGAACGACGGGCACGAGCCCAGCGCGTGCGTCAGCCGCCGGACCGCGGCCGCGGCGTCGCCCGCGTCGCGGAACGTCCCCGCCGACTCGCTGAAGAACGGGCCGAGCTCCGCCCGCGCGAACGACACCTCGGCGTTCGGGCGCTCGCCGATCCGGTCGTCGAGCGCGGCCAGCTCGGGGCAGCCCTGGATCGGGTCCTCGTCGTCGTCGTCCTCGTCGTCGTCCACGCTCCACCCGGTCGGCAGGTCGCCGACCGCGAGCAGCGCGCCGGCGAGCTGCGCTTCGGTGGCGGCGCCCGCGGTGGGGCTCGGCGTGGCGGAGGGCGACACCGAGACGGTGTCCGCGCGGGGCGAGCCGCCGTCCGCGGAGCAGCCCGCGAGCGCGAGCAGGAGGCCGGCCGCCGCGGCCAGGAGCCGACGCATCGGAGTCCCCCTCCGTCGTTCGAGCTCCCCCACCTGGACTCGAACCAGGAACCTACCGATTAACAGTCGGGCGCTCTGCCAATTGAGCTATGGGGGAACGGCGGGACGAGGGTACCAGCCGCCCCAGCGGCTCCGCATGGCGGTTGCGTCCCCGCCCGTCCGGGTACGTCCCGCCTCGTACGGCACCACACGACGATGCCCTGGAGGATGGACATGCGGTACAAGGCGACGTTCGTGACCGGGTTCGCGGCCGGGTACGTCCTCGGGGCCAAGGCGGGGCGCCGCCGCTACGAGCAGATCGTCACGCAGTGGCGCTCGCTCGTCGGCAAGCCCGAGGTGAAGCAGGCCGCGGAGACCGCGCGGCACGAGGCGTCGGACCTGCTCGGGACGGCCAAGCGCGTCGTCACCGACACGTTCGTCGGCAAGGAGGTGACCGACCAGGTGACGGCGCACCCGGACGTCTCGATCAGGGTCTAGCGGTGGGCACCGTCGCGCACTACGTCGAGGTCAACGTCCCCGCCGCGCAGGCGTACGCCTGGTGGCGCGGCCTCACCAACCTCCCGTCGGTCATGCCCGACGTCGAGTCGGTCGAGCCGACCGGACCGGGGCTGACGCACTGGAAGGTCAGCGGCCCGCTCGGCACGAGCGTCGAGTGGGACGCCCGGATCGTCGAGGACGTGCCCGGGGTCCGCATCGCGTGGGCCACGGACGACACCGGCGACAACGACGTCACGACCTCCGGCGCGGTGCGCTTCGACGACCACGGCGCGACCACCGGAGTCGAGGTGAGCCTCGCGTACGACCCGCCGGCCGGCGCCGTCGGCGACGCGGTGGCCAAGCTGCTGGCCGACCCGCAGGACAAGGTCGAGCGCGCGCTGGCGGCGTTCAAGGAGACGATCGAGCGCGGCGCCACGTCCGGCGCCTGACGCGACCCGAGGAGGAACCATGCGCGACGACCAGACCCCGGTCGCGACCCAGGCCGACGCCGGCCTCTCCGGCATCGACATCGCCGTGGACGAGCAGATGACGCCCGGCGAGATCCTCGACCGCGAGCACTCCCCGATCGACCGCCCGGTGGCCGTGAACGAGTACGGCACCACGGCGAACGAGCAGCGCGACGGCGAGCCGCTCGACCTGCGGCTGTCCCGCGAGACGCCCGACCCGGCGATGGAGGTGGACGTGCCGTACCTCTCCGAGGCGGAGGGGCTCGGCGACGAGCCGGCCGGGCGCATCGTCGACACCGACGAGGGCGCGCGCGAGGACGACGTGAAGGAGAACGTCGCCACCGACGTCGGCCGCGACGACGGCCAGCGCAGCGCCGAGGAAGCGGCGATGCACACGTTCGAGGCGTAACGATGCGGCTCCGGCGCGTCGACCCGGCCTCACCGGGCATCCGCAGGCGGCGCGTCGGCCGCGGCTTCAGCTACGTCGACCAGAACGGCGCCCGGGTCACCGACCCCGACGTGCTCGCGCGCATCGACGCGCTCGTCATCCCGCCCGCGTGGACCGACGTGTGGATCTGCGCGCACCCGCGGGGCCACATCCAGGCCACCGGCCTCGACGCGGCCGGGCGGCGGCAGTACCGCTACCACGACGCGTGGCGGACGCAACGGGACCGCGAGAAGTTCGAGCACATGGTGGAGTTCGGCCGCGCGCTGCCCGCGCTGCGCGACCGCATCAACGACGACCTGCGCACCGAGGGCCTCGGCCGCGAGCGGGTGCTGGCCTGCGCCGCGCGGCTGCTCGACCTCGGCTTCTTCCGCATCGGCACCGAGGGCTACGCCGAGCAGAACCAGACCTACGGCCTCGCCACGATCCGCAAGGACCACGTGACCGTGCGCGGGGAGGTGGTGACGTTCGACTACGTCGCGAAGTCCGGCAAGCAGCGCATCCAGTCGATCGTCGAGCCGACCGTGGTCGAGGTCGTGACGGCGTTGAAGCGCCGCCGCGGCGGCGGCCCGGAGCTGCTCGCGTACCGCCGCGCGGACGGCGGCTGGTGCGACCTGAAGAGCGCCGACATCAACGCGTACATCAAGGAGGTCACCGGCGGCGACTTCAGCGCCAAGGACTTCCGCACCTGGGCGGCGACCGTGCTCGCGGCGGTCGCGCTCGCGGTGAGCGCCGAGGCGTCGCGCAGCCGCACCGCGCGCCGGCGGGCCGTGGCCCGGATGTACCAGGAGGTCTCGCACTACCTCGGCAACACCCCCGCCGTGTGCAAGGCGTCGTACGTCGACCCGCGCGTGGTGGACCGCTACCTGTCCGGCGTCACCGTGCCGCTCGACAAGCTCGGCGCCGGCGCGCAGGCCGGGCACCTCGGCACGCAGGGCGCGGTCGAGTGGGCGGTGCTCGACCTGCTCGCGGACGCGCCGCCGGTGGAGCTGCCGGTCGCCGTGTAGCGGTGTAGCCGGGGCGGTGCCGGGCAGACCTACGAACATGCCGACCACACCGGACAACGCGACCGACGCCACCCCCATGGGCGAGGCGCTGAAGCGGTTCGAGGCCGAGGGCTTCACCGCCCAGCTCGCCGCGCAGGAAGGCGGCGACGTCATCTGCTACTCGTGCCACCGGACGACGCACGCGCGGGACATCGCGCTCGCCGCGCTGATCCGTACGGAGGGCGCGTCGGACCCCGACGACATGACGGCGGTCGCGGCGGTGACCTGCGGGCACTGCGGCGCGAAGGGCACGCTCGTCGTGCACTTCGGCGCGCTGGCCCCGCCCGAGCACGACGACGTGCTGCGCGAGCTGGAGGACCGGCGCACCGACAGCGGGGTGACCGCGACCAGCGGGTGACGATGCCGTGAGCAGCGCCGTGCCCCGCGCCTTCCTCACCCTGGCCGCCGCCGCCCTCGCGGTACCGGTCGCGCTCGGCGCGACCGCCGACGCGGCGCAGCCGCGCACCTGGAACTTCGACCAGATCCGGCTGGGCCAGGCGCAGCCCGCCGGGCGGTCCGGCACCGGCACGACCGTCGCCGTGCTCGACACCTGGGTGGACGTGCGCCACCCCGACTTCTCCGGCCGGATGCTCACCGGCGCCGACTGCACCGGCGGCTCGTGCCGGGCCGGCAACCCCGCGCCCGACCGCTGCGAGGCGCACGGCACGCACGTCGCCGGCACGGTCGCCAGCGCGACGTACGGCGTCGCGCCGCGCGCGCGCATCCTGCCGATCCGCGTCCTCAAGTGGGACGGCGACGAGTGCACCGGCCGCAGCAACGACCTGGCGCTGGCGGTGCGCTACGCCGTCTCGCACGGGGCGCGGGTCGTCAACATCTCGGCCGGCGCCGCGGTGCCGCTGTCCGGCCGCGACACCACGCTCGACTCCGCCGTGGCGGACGCCGCGCGGGCGGGCGTGCTCGTGGTGTTCGCCGCCGGCAACCAGGGGCTGCCGGTCGCCGACTCGTACGGCGGCAACGCGCTCATCGTCGCCGCCACCGGCCGCGACGGCGCCATCGCGTCGTACTCGCAGCACGGCCAGGGCATCGACCTGGCCGCGCCGGGCGGCGACCCGCCCGGCGACGAGTGCAGCGTCGAGCAGTGCGTCGTGTCGACGTGGAGCGACGGGACGCAGCACCAGTACGCCGCGCTGGCCGGCACCTCGATGGCCGCCCCCCACGTGAGCGGGGTGGCGGCGCTGCTGTTCTCGCAGCGCACGCGCTCGCGCGACGACGTCGTCAACCGGCTGCGGGCCACCGCGCGGCCGCTCTCCGGGGCCGGCTCCGGCCTCGTCAACGCCTCCGCCGCGCTCGGCGCGAGCGCCGCCGCGCCGACCACCGCGGCCAGCCCGCGGCCGTCGCGCGGGGTCGTCACCGTGAAGCCGCGGCCCAAGCCGCAGCCGCGCCCGACGCCGACGCCCACGCCACGCCCGACCCCCACGCCGTCGCCGCGGCCGACCCCGTCGCCGACGACTCCCCCGGCGCTGCCCACGACCACTCCCCCGGCCGTCGCGGAGCCGCCCGCGCCGCGAGCGGCCGAGCCGAGCCGCACGGCACCGATCGGGGTGGCGCTGGCGCTGCTCGCCGCGGTCGGCGCGGGCGCGGCCGGTCTTGGCGTCAGCGGGTCAGCGCGCGCGCCGCGTTGATGCGCCCGCTGCCGTAGAAGTCGTCGCGACCGCGCGGGCCGAGGTCGTCGGCGGTGCTCGTGATCGCGTCGGCGACCTGCTGCGGCGACCAGTCCGCGTGCTTCGAGCGGAGCAGCGCGGCGAGGCCGGCGACGTGCGGCGCGGCCATCGACGTACCGCTGGACAGGCCGTAGCCGAAGCGGCCGGTCTTCGGGTCGATCGTCGTGGACATGATGTCCACGCCCGGCGCGCTGACGTCGACCTGCGGGCCCCACGTCGAGAAGATCGCGGGCTTGTCCTTCGAGTCGGTCGCGCCCACCGCGAGCACCGTCGGGCAGTTGCCCGGTGCGGCCGAGGGCGCGCCCTGGAACGCGTCGTTGCCCGTCGAGGCGACCGGCAGCACCTTCTTCTGCGCGGCGTACTCGAACGCGAGCCGGAACGCCACCGGGCAGGCACCCGCCATGCCGAGGCTCATGTTGAGGATCGACGCGCCCTTGTCGGTCGCCTCGACCACGCCGACCGCGATGTCGCAGGACGTGCCGGTGCCGGCCGAGTCGAGGACCTTCACCGGCAGCACCTTGACGCCCCACGCGACGCCCGCGACGCCGGCCCGGTTGTTCGACGTGGCGGCGATCGTGCCGGCCACGTGCGTGCCGTGGCCCTGGTCGTCGGTCGCGTCGTCGTCGTCGTTCACGACGTCCACCCCCGGGAGCACCTGCCCGCGCAGGTCCGGGTGCGCGGCGGCCACCCCCGTGTCGAGAACGGCGACGACGACGCCGGACTTGCCCGTCTCCACGTCCCACGCCCGGGGCAGGCCGATGCGCGGGATCGCCCACTGGCGGCGGGCGAAGGGATCGTTGACGGACCGGTGCGCGGTCGCGACGCGCTCCGGCTCCGCCCACGTGACCCCCGGCAGCGCGCGCGCCTGGGTGAGGAACTCCGCGCGCGCCGCCGGGGCGGGCAGCCGTACCGAACGGAAGCCCAGGACCGGGTGGCGTGCCGTCATCGTGCCGCCGAACGACCGCACCAGCGCGCCGAGCGCGGCGCCGCCCGCGGGCGTGACGCCCACCAGGCTCCGCTGCGAGACACCCTCGACGCCCGGGTAGCAGACGTTGGGGTACTGCGCGCCGGCGTGCGGCGCGGCGACCAGCGCACCCGCCATCGCGGCGGTGACCAGCACGGCACGTACCCGCATCCCGAACCTCCCCTGACGCCGTTGGAGAGTCACGGGTCGGGCCGGTGGTTCGCGGCGAATCGGCGCGGAGTCCCCGCGAACCCGCGCCCGGCGGCGCGGCTCTCCATGCCAGTCCTGCCGGCCGCTCCACCTGCCCTGGAGTCGCGTTGCCCCGCACCCTCCGTACCGCCGTCGCGCTGGCGGCGCTGGTCACCGCCCTGCCGCTCGCCGGCGGCTCCGCGGCCGCCCGCTGCCCGGACGAGTCGCGCCGCGTCCGGCCGGACGGGTGGACCGCGCTGCGCCGGCCCGCGTACTCCGTCGGCGAGCCGGTGCTGCGCTCCTGGGCCGCCTCGCCGCACGTCGACGGCTTCCTGCTCGCGACGAACGGCGACGCGATCGCCCGCTCCGTCGACGGCGGCTGCTCGTGGGAGGAGACGTACACGCCCGGCGCCGCGATCGGCGAGACGCGCGTGCTCTGGTCGAGCAACTCCATCGTCGACGTCGCGATGCCGCCGTCGCCGCCGGGCCGGCTCGGCTACGTCGCGTACGCCGTCATCACCGACGTGGACGGCACCCGCGTCATCACCTCGCACGACCGCGGCGAGACGTGGCACTCGCGGCGCGGCGTCGGCCTGCCGCCCGCGGTCGCGGTGCACGGCCTGTGGGTGTCGCCGAACCCGGCCACGGCGTTCGTCCTCGTCGACTCGCGGTCGACGCCGCTGTCGGCGGTCGAGACGACGCTGTACGTCACCCGCGACACCGGGGAGACGTTCGCGCCGGTCACCGTGGGCCTGCGCAGCGGGCAGTACACGAACCTCGCGCTCGACCCGATCGACGCGACCAGCGTCTGGGCGTGGGACGAGGACTCGCTGTTCCACTCCGTGAACGGCGGGGCGGCGTTCGCCGAGGTGGACGTGGTCGGCCCGATCGCGACGCTCGACGTGCTGCACTACCCGGCGTTCGCCCCGGCGCGCGTGATCGTGTACCTGAGGAACCGCGCGGCGGCATACACCTCGCACGACGGCGGCCGACGCTGGCAGCCGGCCCGGACGCCCGGCCGGGTGACCGGCGCCGCCAACCTCTACGCCACCGACGCGGTCGCCGTGGCGAGCGACCGCGGCGTCTTCCTCACCGCGCCCGGCGTCGGCGCGCGCGGGCCGCGCGACGTCTCGCCGAAGCGGCTCACCATGACCGACGTCGCGCTGTCGTTCACCCGCGCCGACGTCACGTTGTACGGCCGGGCCGGCCACGACCTGTTCGTGCGCCGGTTCACGCCCGCGCTCCAGCCGAAGCTGCCGCCGGTGAACCTGCGCGGCGCCGCGCCCGTCACCGCCGGCCCGACCGCGTTGCGGCCGGCCACGAAGACGGTCCGGCTCAAGCCGGGCCAGCGCGCGGCGGTGCCGTACTCGCTCGACCTGGCGCCGGTGCCGACGCCGCTGGACATCTTCTTCGCGACGGACAGCACGGGCTCGATGGCGCCAGTCATCTCGGGGCTGCGCTCGGACCTCCAGGACATCATCGACGACCTCGGGCGGTCCGGGATCGACGTGTGGTTCGGCGTCGGCGACTTCAAGGACTACCCCGGCTTCGGCTCGCCCGGCGACTACCCCTACCAGCGGCGCCGCGCGGTCGGGCCGATCGACGACGACTTGGCCACCGCGATCGAGTCGATCTCGACCGGCGGCGGCGTGACGTACGACTCCGCGCTCGCCGCGACGTACCAGGCCGCGACCGGCGAGGGCCAGCCGATCCTGGCGCAGGACGACACCGGCCGCACCGGGTACCTGATCGAGCCGGGCCAGGGCGCCGAGTGGCGGCCGGAGGCGTTGAAGGTGCTCGTCATCGCCGCCGACGTCCGCAGCCGCGACCCGAACACCGACCCCGGCTACCCCGGGCCGTCGTACGGCAAGGTCATCGCGGCGCTGAACCGCCGCGGCATCGAGCACGTCGGGCTCGCCGTCGGCGACCAGCCGGCGGAGGCGTTCCAGTCGCTGTCGCGGGTCAGCCGCGGCACCGGCACGCTCGCGCCGCCGGGCGGCATCGACTGCGACGACGACGGCGAGGTCGACCTGCTCGAGGGCGAGCCGCTGGTCTGCGAGCTCCCGGTCGACAGCCGCGGCTCCACCGACCTCGCGCCCGCCGTCGTCGGCCTGATGCGCTCGCTGCGCGACCTGCAGAGCGTCGGCATCGAGCTGGCCGGCGACCGGCGCGTCGCGCGGGTGGCGTCGGCGCCCGTCTTCGACGAGGTGAACGTCAAGCAGCACAACCGGCTGCCGTACACCGTGCAGGTCGCGTGCACCGCCGAGACGGCCGGGAAGACGTTCCCCGTCCGCGTGCGGACCAGGGTCGGCGCGCGGCACGTCGCGTCCGCGTCGCTCACCGTCGAGTGCGAGCCGCTGCCCGGCACGCCGCCGCGCGAGGTGCCGCCACCGCCGAAGGCGCCGTACGTCGTCGCCGCCGCGGTGCCGGCCGTCGCCCCGCCGCCGCCGCCGCCCGCGCCGATCCCGCAGGCGCAGGCGCAGCCGCACAGCAACCCCAACCCGAACCCGAACCCGCAGGCCGGCATGGCGCACCAGGAGCAGGCGCAGCCGGAGCTGGCGCTCGCCTACGACGACGTGCGCGGGGACGAGGAGCTGGCGATGGTCGGGCTCGCGGCCGGCGCGATGCTGGCGGCCGGCTGCGCGGTGGCGTTGCGGCGGCGGGCGGCTACGAGTACCGCGTGACGTAGCCGCGGCGGCGGAACGTCCCGAGCATCGCCCGCACGAACGCCACCGCCAGCACCAGCGCGACCACCGTCGTCAGCGCCGCGATGCCGAGCGGGCGCCACGGCATCCGGTCGCCGTCGATGACCGCGCGGGCCGCCTCGAACGCGTACGTCGTCGGCAGCAGCGCGGACAGCGGGCGCAGCAGCGCCGGCAGCACCGACGTCGGGTAGAACGTGCCGGACAGCGGCATCACGACGAACAGCACGCCCCAGACGAACGCCTCCGCGCCGCTGCCGAAGCGCAGCACGACACCGGTCACGAACAGGCCGATCGCCCAGCCCGCGGTGAGCAGCACCGCGACGATCGGCAGCAGGGCCAGGCCGAGCGAGGTGACGTTGAAGGCGTAGAGCACCGCCACCATCACCGCGACCAGGCCGACGCCGAGCAGCAGCTTCACCAGCCCGACGAGCACGAGCCCGGCGACCCACTCCGCCTCCGTCAGCGGCGTCACCATCAGGCTGAGCAGGTTGCGCGACCAGGTCTCCTCGAGGAAGCCGGTGGCGAGGCTGTTCTGCGACTGGAACACCACGTGCCAGAGCAGCACGCCGCAGAGTAGGTACGCCGCGCCGGTGCGGCCGTTCACGCCGCCCGCGGAGCGCGCGAAGAACACCGCGATCGCGCCGAACAGCAGCGTGTCCACGATCGGCCAGATCGTGATGTCGAACAGCCGGTGCGGGCTGCGTTGCAGCACCAGCGTGTGGCGCTTGGCGATGGCCAGGACGGCGGACCACCTCATCGCGCGGCCTCCCGTTCGGCGGCCAGGTGGATGAAGACCTCTTCCAGGTCGCCGCGGCCGAACACCGCCGCGACCTCCGCCGCCGTGCCGTCGGCCACGATCCGGCCCTGCGACAGGAAGACCACGCGCTCGCAGAGGCGTTCGACCTCGACCATGTTGTGGCTCGTCACGAGCAGCGCGGTGCCCTTCTCGTCGCAGAGGCTCTGCAGGCCGACCCGGACCCGCCGCGCCACGTCGGGGTCGAGGCTCGCGGTCGGCTCGTCGAGGACGAGCAGCCGCGGGTCGTGCATCGTCGCCTTCGCGATTCCGACGAGCGTCTTCTGGCCGCTGGACAGCTCGGTGCCCATCGCCGCGTCGAGCTCGGGGATGAGGAAGCGTTCTAGCGCCTCGCGCGCGGCGCTCGCCGGGTCGGCGACGCCGTAGAGGGCGCCGTACATCGTGAGGTACTCGCGGACGCGGAGCTTCTCCGGCAGCGGCAGGTACCCGGCCGCGAAGCCGACGTGGTGCAGCGCCTTGGTGCGCTCCTTCGGCAGCCGGTGGCCGAGGATCGTCACGCTGCCCTCGTCCGGCGAGACGACGCCGAGCAGCATGAGCAGCGTCGTCGTCTTGCCGGCGCCGTTCGGGCCGAGCAGCGCCACCCGGTCGCCCGCGCCGACCGTGAGCGACACGCCGTCGACGGCGCGGGAGCGGCGGTAGTCCTTGACCAGCCCCTCGGCCACGAGCGCGTCCACGAGAGGCGACTCTCCCAGGCCACCGCGCGCGACGCGACCGGGTATCGGCCCCGCCCCGCCCCCGCCGGCGGATTTCGCGACCCGGTCGCGGCCCACGCACGGCCGTGCCCGATTTCGCGACCGGGTCGCGAAAACCCGGGGCGAGCGGCGGGCTGTCGGCCGTTGACACGCCGGTACGCCGGGAGCACGCTTCGCCGGAATTCGTCCCTTCCATGACGTTCGGGGGAACTCATGCGCGCAGCGCGCACCACCGTCACCGGCCTGGCCACCCTCGTCGCGACCAGCGCGTTCGTCGCGGTCGCGACGCCGGCGCTCGCGGCCTGCTCCACGCAGCTCATCGGCAAGAACCCGGGACAGGCGAGCACCTGCTACAGCTACGCCAGCGGCTACGTCGTCACCGTCGAGAACGGCTCCGTGTACTACACCGTGTCGTGCTGGGGGTCCGTGTACAACAGCGGCACCGTCACGGCGGCGCTCCCGCGGATCGGCACGCTGCCCGGCGGCGGCTGCCAGGCGGCGCTCACCATCGTCGCGCAGGCGAGCGGCACGATCGCGTACGGGTACCTCGGCTGACCGTCCCCGCGACCGGGTCGCGGACCACGCACGGCCGTGCCCGATTTCGCGACCGGGTCGCGAACCGGCCGTGCCGATTTCGCGACCGGGTCGCGGGCCACGCACGGCCGTGCCCGTTTTCGCGACCGGGTCGCGCATTCAGCGGGGGCGGGCGCCCGGGCGCCCGGGCGGCCGGCGCGCGTCAGAGGGCGCGCAGGTCGAGGGTCTCGGTGCGGTCGAGGTAGCCGGTGTCGCCGGCGCCGGAGAAGACGTAGACGCGGGTGCCCTTCGCGGCGGTCGCGAAGCCGGTACGTCCCGGCTCCAGCGCGGGCAGGAAGAAGCGGCGGCCGCGGCGCAGGTCGTACGCCTCCGCGCTGTCGAACACGCCGCCCGCGTACTCGCCGCCGGCCGTGACCAGCAGGCCGTTCGACGTCACGGACGTGACGTGGCCGCTGCGCTTGACCAGCAACGGCGCCATCCTCGTCCAGCGACCGGTGCGCGGGTCGAGCCGTTCGACGGTCGCCATGTTGGTGGCCGGGTCGCCCTTGCGGCCGCCGAGCGCGTAGACGTACCGGCCGTCGGTGACGACGGACAGGTGCTCGCGCGGGGTCGGCAGCCCGGGCTGCGTGGACCACGTGCCGGCCGCGACGTCGTAGACGAGCGTCGTGGTGGCGAGGGTGCCCTGCTGCGAGAAGCCGCCGACGACGTACAGCCGCCCGCCGAGCGCGACCATGCCGGCCGCGGCGCGGGTCTCCGGCATCGGCGCGAGGGGCGTCCAGATGCCGCCGCGCAGCACGACGAGGTGGTTGGTGGCGCCGTAGAGGAACGCCGCGTACCCGCCCGCGTGGTACACCTCGCCGCCGGCCGCGGCGGCCATGCCGTGGTTGACGGCGAGCGGCAACGGCGGCCCGTCGCGCCACGCGTCGGCGGCGGTGTCGTAGACCTCGACGGAGGTGGAGTTGGTGACGGCGACGACGAAGCCGCCGATGACGTACACGTCGTCGCCGGCGGTGGCGTACGCCGCCTCGGTGCGCGCCTGCGACATCGGCGTGCGCGTCTCCCACTCGGCCGGCGCGCGGCGCACGTTGGTCCCCCACGCCGCCGGCACGACCAGCGCCGTCGCGACCAGGACCGCGACCCCCACCCGGCGCACGGCTCTACTCCAGGTAGTCGCGGAGCTTCTGCGACCGCGACGGGTGACGGAGCTTGGACAGCGTCTTGGACTCGATCTGCCGGATGCGCTCGCGGGTCACGCCGAACTCCCGGCCGACCTCCTCGAGCGTGCGCGGGTGGCCGTCGGTGAGTCCGAAGCGGAGCTGGATGACCTTCTTCTCCCGCTCGGACAGGGTGTGCAGCACGGAGTCGAGCTGCTCCTGGAGCAGGATGAACGACGCCGCGTCGACCGGCACGACGGCGTCGGAGTCCTCGATGACGTCGCCGAGGTGGGAGTCCTCCTCCTCGCCGATCGGCGTCTCCAGCGACACCGGCTCCTGCGACACCTTGAGGATCTCACGCACCTTGTCGGGCGTGAGGTCCATCTCCTTGGCGATCTCCTCGGGGGTGGGCTCGCGGCCCAGGTCCTGGAGGAGCTGGCGCTGGATGCGGATCAGCTTGTTGATCGTCTCGACCATGTGCACCGGGATGCGGATGGTGCGCGCCTGGTCGGCGATGGCCCGGGTGATGGCCTGGCGGATCCACCACGTGGCGTACGTCGAGAACTTGTAGCCCTTGGTGTAGTCGAACTTCTCGACCGCGCGGATCAGGCCGAGGTTGCCCTCCTGGATCAGGTCGAGGAAGAGCATGCCGCGGCCGACGTAGCGCTTGGCGATGGAGACGACGAGGCGGAGGTTGGCCTCGACGAGCTTCTTCTTCGCGAGCTGGCCGTCGCGCTCGATCGCCTCGAGGTCCTTGCGCGTGCGGTCGGCGATCTTCCGCGGGGTGGCGAGCTTCTCCGACGCGAACAGGCCGGCCTCGATCCGCTTGGCGAGGTCGACCTCCTCCTCGGCGGTCAGGAGCGGGACCTTGCCGATCTCCTTGAGGTACATCCGGACCGGGTCGTTGGTCGGCGCCTTGAGCGCCAGCTCCTCCTCGCGGCGCAGCAGGGCGGCGCGGTTCGGGTCCTCGTCCTCCTCGGACGGCTCGACGATCTCGATGCCCTCGTCGTTGAAGACCTGGAGGACCGCGTCCATCGACTCCGGCGGCAGCTCCGCCTGGACGAGGGCCGCGCCGATCTCCTCGCTGGTGAGGAAGCCCTGTTCCTTGCCACGCGTGATGAGGTCCTTGACCTCGTCGATCTGGGCTTCCTTGGGCAGTGCGGTGGGGCTCATCTCGTCCTTCTCACTCGGTGCCGAACTCGACGATCTGCTCGCGCAGGGCACGCCGTCGTGCCTCGAGGTCGGCCAGCTCGCCGAACAGCGCGTTGTACGCCTCCGGCTGCTCCACGGGGTTCAACCGCTGGAGCCTCGACTTCAGTTCCGACATTCGGCGCGAGACCCCTAGTTCCTGTAGTCGCGCGACGTTGGTGCGTACGTAGGCCGCCCGCCTGTCGTCGGTGGCGGCGAGCGGCTCTACCGCGAGCTCGGTGAGCAGGGAGCGTACGGCGTCGTCCGGTGCCGCATCCCGTACCCGCGCCACGAAGCCGGACACCCCGCCGCTCGCCGCGCCGAACGAACGCACCCCGCCCGCGTCCGCGATCGCGGCCTGGCAGGCGCGGTACGCCGGGTGCGTGAACAGCGCCGGGTCGAGCGTGTCCCACACCGGGCCGACGAGGCCGGGGCTCTGGATGACCGCCTTCAACGACTCCCGCTCGGTCCGCAGCGCGGGGTCGTCTCGTCGCGGCGCGGCCGGGGCCGCGACGGGGGCGGCCGGCGCGGCCTCGCGGCCGGCGGGCGCGGCGACGGCGGTGCCCACGCGCTCCAGCACGTCCTCGACCGGCATGCCGAGCCACCCGGCCAGCCGGCGGCCGTACTCGGGGCGCAGCGAGCGGTCCCGGATCGACGCGACGATCGGCGCGCACGTGTTCAGCGCGCGGACCCGGCCCTCGGACGTCTCCAGGTCGTAGCGGGCGAGCTCGGCGCGCAGCTTGAACTCGAACAGCGGCACCCGCCGCGCCACGAGGTCGCGTACCGCGGCGTCGCCGCGGGCCAGCCGCAGCTCGCACGGGTCCATGCCGTCGGCCTCGACCGCGACGAACGTCTGCGTGACGAACCGCGCGTCCTCCTCGAACACCTTGAGCGCGGCCCGCTGCCCGGCGTTGTCGCCGTCGAACGTGAACACCACCTCGCCGCGGAACTCGTCCTGGTCCATCAGCAGCCGGCGGAGGAGCTGGATGTGGTCGCCGGTGAGGCTCGTGCCGCACGTCGCGACCGCGGTCGGCACGCCCGCGAGGTGGCAGGCCATGACGTCGGTGTAGCCCTCGACCACGACGGCCTGGGCGCGGCGGCCGATCTCCAGCCGGGCCTTGTCCAGGCCGTAGAGGACGTGCGACTTCTTGTAGATCGGGGTCTCGGGCGTGTTCAGGTACTTCGGCTGGTCGCCCTCCTTGAGCGCGCGCGCGCCGAACCCGATCGGGTCGCCGGTGTTGTCGCGGATCGGGAACATCAGCCGCCCGCGGAACCGGTCGACCACGCCGCGCTGGCCCTGCGACACGAGCCCGGCGGCGAGGCACTCCTCGCGGCTGTAGCCCTTGGTGGCGAGGTGCTTGGACAGCGCGTCCCAGGTGTCGGGCGAGTAGCCGACGCCGTACGCCTCCGCCGCCTCGTCGTCGAACCCGCGCTCCTGCATGAACGCCCGAGCGGGCTTGGCCGCGGGGTCGTTGAGGTAGCGGTCGCGGTAGAACGCCAGCGCCTCGCGGTGCGCGGCGACGAGCCGGGTGCGCTGCCCGGCGTTGCCGCCGCGGGTCGAGGAGCCGCCCTGCTCGTAGCGCAGCTCGATGCCGGCCCGCTGGGCGAGGCGCTCGACCGCCTCGGCGAACGACAGGTGCTCGATCCGCATCACGAAGTCGAGGGTGTCGCCGCCGACGCCGCAGCCGAAGCAGTGGTACAGCCCGCGCGCCGGCGTGACGTGGAACGACGGGCTCTTCTCCTCGTGGAACGGGCAGAGCCCCTTGAGCTCGCCGGCGCCCGCCGAGCGGAGCTGCACGTAGTCGCCGACGATGGCGTCGATGGGCGACGCCTCGCGCACGCGCGCGATGTCCTCGTCGGAGATCCGGGCCAACGTCACCTCTCAGAGCACCGCGCCACTCGCGTACGGGCAAGGGTGACACGCAGAAGCCCGCCGGTCTGGGCGGGCGTTCCTATAATTGTAACGAGGCGTTGACGGCTGTCAAGACACCCCCACCGGCAGCCGCGCCGGGTCCCAGCCGAGCGCCTCGACCGCCGTGCGGAACGCGAACCGGTCGGTCATCCCGCTGACGTACGCCACCGCCGCCTCGACGCCGCCGCCCTGCTCCCCGAGCCTCTCGGCGAAGTGCTCGACCAGCGCGCGCAGCACGGTGACCACGGCCTCGGCCTGCGCGACCGACGCCGGGCGGGTGTAGATGCGGGCGTAGTCGAACGATCGCAGCGCGGCCAGCGCACCGGCCGGCTCCGCGGCCATGCCGACGACGCCGTGCTCCCGGATGCAGCCGACCAGCGCGGTGACGAACGTCGCGAGCTGCTCCTTGCGCGTGCGCCCGCAGACCGCCACCACCTCCTCGGGCAGCTCGTCGGGGGTGACGATGCCGGCCCGGACGGCGTCCTCCAGGTCGTGCGCGGTGTACGCGCAGCGGTCCGCCCACGACACGACGGCCGCCTCCGGCGTGGCCGGCGCGGGGCGGGACCAGGAGTGGTTGCGGATGCCGTCGAGGGTCTCGGCGCAGAGGTTCAGCGGGGCGAGCGTGACGTCGGCGCCCCAGACGGCGTGGTCGTAGCCGCCCGGCAGGTACTTGGCGAACGCGTCCTCGCTCGCGTGCCCGCCCGGCCCGTGGCCGCAGTCGTGGCCGAGCGCGATCGCCTCGGTGAGCGCGACGTTGAGGCCGGTGGCGCGGGCCACGCTGGCGGCGACCTGCGCGACCTCCAGCGCGTGCGTCAGCCGGGTCCGCTGGTGGTCCTCGGGGAACACGAAGACCTGCGTCTTCCCCGCCAGCCGGCGGAACGCCGTCGAGTGCAGGATCCGGTCGCGGTCGCGTTCGAAGCAGGTGCGCTCGGGGTCGGGCTCCTCCTCGGCCGCGCGGGTGCCGGCGCCGCGGGCGCGGGTCGCGCCGGGCGCGAGCAGCCGGTCCTCCAGCTCCTCTCGCGCCTGGCGGTCGTACGCGCGCGGGCCGACGCGGGTCGCGGCGCCGGGGTGCGCGAGCACGATGCCGCCGTCGCCCGGGGCGCCGGCCATCGTGGCCGCCCAGGCGCGGGCGCGTTCGGTCGTCATGGGCCCATCGTGGCGCACGGGTGTGACACGTGCGCGGGGCCTGGCGCGCTCGCGCCCGCCGAACGGCCGGGGAGCCGGCTGCCGAGGCCGGTCCCGCGCCGGGGCGCGAGCGTTCTGCCTAGAGGGTCGAGCCGCCGACGCAGAGGGTCGGTGTGACGCAGATCGGACCCGGGAGGTCCGACACCGCGATGCTCGACAGGATCCGGTCGATGCACTCCTGGATTGTGGTCGAGCACCCGGGGCTCGCCGACGCCGGCGCGGCGAACGACGCGGCCGCACCGAGCGCGACGGCGAACAGGGCGAGGCGCTTGGTCATGGGATCACCTCCCTCTCGTCGCCGGTCTGGGCGGACGACGGCCGGGGCGACGGGCCGGCCCGTGCCGCGCGGCGCACTGGGACGCACGGCGCGCGGCGTGGAGCAGTTACGCCGCGCGGTGCGGGATGCCTGCTGCCGCGGCGGACACACGCGTGGGGAACGCCGCCGCGACGGCGTAATCCCTCGGAGACCCCCCACCCCCGAGAGGACCCCCATGACGCGTCTCGTCGCGCTGGCCGCGCTCGCGGCCGCCGCCGCACCGTTCGCCCCGGCGTCGGCCACCCCGCCGGCCGCCCCGCCGGGCATCGCCGTGCCGCCCGTGCCTGGCGAGGAGCTCGGCAACTGCGTGCGGACGCTCGTGCTGTACGCGGAGCCGGTGCCGCGGACGCCGGAGGAGTACGTCGATGCCGCCGTGCGCGACGCGCACCGCGTGGTGACGTTCGCCGGCTGCCTCGCCTGAGCGGGCGCGACGCCGCGCCCGCGCGGCCGCCGCCCCGGCCCCGTGCCGCCGGGCGGGGCCGCGCGCGGCGCGGCGTCGTCGTTCGGGAGCCCGCGGCTGCCGAAGCGCCCCCGCCGAACCGGGGCCGTTCCGCGGGCGGTGCGGTCAGGACCCGCTCTTGGAGCAGAGCGGTGTCACGCAGGTCGCCTCGTGGATCGCGGCCTGCCACTGCTCGATGCACTGCTGGACTGTCGCGCAGCGGGCCTCGGC
>DASVPJ010000032.1:0-40905 GCA_036382875.1 Mycobacteriales bacterium | reverse complement strand
TTGCCCACGTGTTACTCACCCGTTCGCCGCTAGGACACCACCCCGAAGGGTGGAGCCTCGCTCGACTTGCATGTGTTAAGCACGCCGCCAGCGTTCGTCCTGAGCCAGGATCAAACTCTCCATAGATGTCTATGACCAGCGCCGGCGAACCGGCGGTTGGTGACACATGAAGCACGGGCCGCCTGGCGAGGCGGACCCGCTGTTTGAGCTCACCCCCAGCCAGGGGGCGAGCATCTGGCAGAGAACAGACGTTGAACGTCTGTCATTTACCAAAGGAATCCTCACCCGTGCCGGACGAGCCGGACACGGACGGGGTTTGTTGGCACTGACTTTTGGCACGCTGTTGAGTTCTCAAGGAGCGGATGCGCACCGCTCGGGGCCTCTCGACCCGTCGTGGGGCAACCTGCATACCGTACGTGGTGCGGGGGTCGGAGTCAAACCTGACTCGTCTACCCGCGCCCACCACGCGCCAAACGACCCCGCTCGCGCTGGTGCCCTGCGAGCGGTGCCGCGGGTGGCGTGTGGTTCCCCTGGACCGGCCGCCTGGTGGGCGTCCGTTGCTCCTCGGGGCGAGGGGGAACACTAGGCACCCCGCTCGGTGGAGTCAAGTCGATCGGGCGGACCCGACCGGCGACGTGGGTGGCAACGCCCCGGTTGGCGCCGAATGTTCCGCCGGTCGGCTCACTCGACGGTGACGAGCCCGTAGCGCTTCTTGCCGGCGCGGAGCACGAGGAAGCGGCCGTGCAGCAGGTCGGCGGGTGCCGGGCGCCACGCGGGATCGGTGACGACGGCGGCGTTGACGAGCACGGCGCCGTCGGCCAGCAACCTGCTGGCGGCCGAGCCCGACGAGGCGAAGCCGAGCCGCTGGAGCAGGCCGCGCAGGTCGGGGTGGTCCGGGTGGTCGGCGGCCGGCACGGCGACGTTCGGGACCTCGCGGAGCACCTCGAGCAGCAGGTCCTCGGGCAGCGCCGTGACGTCGCCGGAGAACAGCGCCTCGCTCGCGTGCCGCGCGGTCGCCAGCGCCTCCTCGCCGTGCACCATCCGGGTCAGCTCGGCGGCGAGCGCCCGCTGCGCCGGGCGGGCCTGCGGGCGTTCGGCCTGCTCGGCGGCGAGCTTCTCGATGTCCGGGCGGTCCAGGAACGTGAAGATCTTGAGGAACCGCACGGCGTCGGCGTCGTCGACGTTGAGCCAGAACTGGAAGAACGCGTACGGCGACGTCTTGGCCGGGTCGAGCCACACCGCGCCGGCGACGGACTTGCCGAACTTCTCGCCGTTCGCCTTGGTCACCAGCGGCAGCGTGATCGCGTGCGCGGTGGCGCCCCGGGTGCGGCGGATCAGCTCGATGCCGGCCGTGATGTTGCCCCACTGGTCGCTGCCGCCCACCTGGAGCGTGCAGCCGTAGCGGTCGAACAGCACCTGGTAGTCGAACGCCTGGAGCAGCATGTAGGAGAACTCGGTGAACGAGATCCCCTCGGCGTTGAGGCGGCTGCTCACCGACTCCTTGGCGATCATGTAGTTGACCGTGAAGTGCTTGCCGACGTCGCGCAGGAAGTCCAGCGCGGAGACGCCGGCGGTCCACTCGTAGTTGTTCGTGAGCACGCCGGCGTCGAGGTCGACGAGCCGGCCGAGCTGGCCGCGGATGCGCTCGGTCCAGGCGGCGACGGTCTCGGCGTCGTTGAGGCTGCGCTCGGTGGCCCGGCCGCCGGGGTCGCCGATCAGCCCGGTGGCGCCGCCGGCGAGGGCGATCGCGCGGTGGCCGGCGTTCTGGAAGCGGCGGAGCGTGAGCAGCGGCACCAGGTTGCCGACGTGCAGGCTGTCCGCCGTCGGGTCGAAGCCGGCGTAGACGGTGACCGGGCCCGCGGCGAGCGCGGCGCGCAGCGCGTCCGGCTCGGTCGTCTGCGCGACCAGGCCGCGCCACTCCAGGTCATCGAGGATGTCCGCCGTCATGCGCGGCAGCCTAACGAGCGTGTCGAGCGGGTTCGCGTTGCGCCGTTCGGGCTACAGCGCTGGGCCGAACGCGCCGATGCCGCATGTGTGGCGGCCACGCGTCTGCGGACGGCCGTCGCCGCCGCCCTGCTGGGCGTGACGGCGACGGCGTGCCTGCGCACGCTCCCGGTCGACCCGGAGGTGCTCGGCGGCCTCGCGGTGACGAGCACGGTCTACGCGGCCGACGGGACGCTGCTCACGACTTTGCACGCCGAGGAGGACCGCCGGCCGGTCGCGCTCGCCGAGATGCCGGACGTCCTCGTCCAGGCGGTGCTGGCGGCGGAGGACCGGCGCTTCTACGAGCACCGCGGCGTGGACGCGCGCGGCATCGCCCGGGCCGCGGTGCGCAACGTCGAGTCCGGCGAGGCGGCGCAGGGCGGCTCCACGATCACCCAGCAGCTCGTGAAGAACACGCTCGTGACGCCCGAGCGCACGGTGAAGCGCAAGGTGCGCGAGGCGGCGCTGGCGCTGGGCCTCGAACGCAGCCTCACCAAGGACCAGATCCTCGAGCGGTACCTGAACACGGTGTACTTCGGGCAGGGCGCGTACGGCGCCGGCGCGGCGGCCCGGGTGTACTTCGGCAAGGCGGCCACGGACCTCACGCTGCCGGAGGCGGCACTCCTGGCCGGGCTGATCCGCTCGCCGAACACCGCGGACCCGATCCGCGCCCCGCGGGCCGCGGCGGACCGGCGCGCGGCGGTGCTGCGCGCGATGGTGGAGACCCGGGCGGTCACGGCGGCGCAGGCGGCGGAGGCCGCGGCGGCGCCGCTGCCCCGGGTGGCGCGGCACGACAACCGGCGCTACCCGGCGGCGTATGCCGTGCAGGACGCGGTGTCCGCGCTGCTGGACGACCCGCGGCTGGGCGCGACGCCGGAGGCGCGGCGCAACGCGCTGTTCCGCGGCGGGCTGCGGATCGACCTGACGATCGACCCGGAGCAGCAGGCGGCCGCGGAGGAGTCCGTGCGCGCGCTGCTCAACGGCACGAACGACCCGTACGCCGGGCTGGCCGCGGTGAAGCCCGGCGACGGCGCGATCACCGCGATGGTCGGCGGGCGGGACTTCTTCTCCGCGCGCGACCGGTACGCGAAGCTCAACCTCGCCCGCGGCGGGTCCACCAAGCGGCAGGCGGGGTCGACGTTCAAGGTGTTCGCGCTCGTGGCGGCGTTACAGGCGGGGATGCGGCCGGGCGACGTGTTCGAGGCCGGCGCGCAGGTGACGCTCCCCTGCCGCTGCCCGAAGCCGTGGGTGGTCGACAACTACGAGGGCACGGCGTTCGGCCGGGTGACGCTGCGCGAGGCGACCGAGAAGTCGATCAACACGGCGTACGCGCGCGTGGTCCAGAAGCTCGGCGGCGGCGACGTCGACAAGGGCGCCGCGATGGTGCTCGACGTGGCCGAGGCGCTCGGCGTGCGCGGGCCGAAGGAGGCGCGGCTGCGCCGCGACAGCGGCCCGGCGGTCGTGCTCGGCGCGCAGGAGGTCGACCCGGTCGAGATGGCGGCGGCGTACGCGGCGCTCGGCGCGAACGGCGTCTACGCGAAGCCGTACCTCGTCGCGTCGGTGCGCGACGCGGAGGGCAACTACCTGCTCCGCAACGGGCCGCAGCGCACGCAGGTCGTGCCCGCGGGCGTCGCGGCGATGGCCAACGACGTGCTGCAGGGCGTGGTCCGGCAGGGCACCGGCGTGAAGGCGGCGCAGCCGCGGCCGGTCGCGGGGAAGACCGGGACGTCGACGCGGTACGCGGACGCGTGGTTCGTCGGGTACACGCCGAACTTCGCGGCGGCCGTGTGGGTCGGGGTGCCCGGCGGCGAGGTGCCGATGACGCCGGAGAACGGCTTCCGCACGCGGATCGCGGGGGGCGGCTTCCCCGCACTGATCTGGGGGCGGTTCGCCGGCAGCGCGTTGCTGCGGCTGCCGAACGCGCCGTTCGTCACGCCCCAGGGCGCGCAGGTGAGCATCCCGTGGGACCGGCACCGGGACTGCCGCGCGAACCGCTGGACGCCGCCGTCGCACGTGGTGATGCGGACGTTCGTCGGCGGGCAGGAGCCGAAGGAGACGTGCGCCGACCCGACCGGTCCGGCGGCGACGGTGGTGCCGGCGTTGCTCGGCGCGGACGACGAGTACGCGGCGTCGACGCTGGGGCACCAGGGGTTCCTGGTGCGGACGGTCAAGGTCTACAACCTGCGGTACCCGGCGGGCGCGGTCGTGGGCCAGTCGCCGCCGGCCGGGACGGTCGTGGAGCCGGGCGCGACGGTGACGTTGGAGCTCGCCACGGCGGAGCCGGTGCCGGTGACGGTGCCGTCGGTGCTCGGCCTGGACCAGGCGGCCGCCGAGCGCGCGCTGGTGGCGGCGGGGCTCGTCGCGAACGTCGTCGTGGAGCCGTCGTGCACCGGCGGCGCGGCGTGCCAGCAGCGGCTGGCGGCGGACGCGGGGCTGGTGTGGCGGCAGGACGTGGCGGGCGGGAAGCGGCTGCTGGCCGGGTCGACCGTCACGATCGCCGTCGGGCCGCGGCAGGGCTGACCGGGGCCGGTTCCGGCGCCGGCCGCGCCGGGCCGCGCGGACGCGACCCGGCGGGAGGCCGGGCTAGAGGCAGATGAACTGCAGCGTGTCGATCGGGAAGCAGCCGTCGAGGAGCGCCGGCGTGCAGTCGACGACCGCGCAGACCGGCGCGCTCCACGGGCAGTGATCGAGGTCGCAGGCGTTCGCGGCCGGGGCCGCGGAGGCGAGGACGCCGAGGCTCAGCGCCGCGGCGGCGAGCAGCCGGCTCACCGCGCGATGCAGACGGTGCGGTCCGCCGTGGGCACGTTGGCGCAGATGATCGGGCAGTGCACGACGCTACAGACGATCTTGCCCCAGGCGCACTGCGAGAACTCGCAGGCGCTGGCGCTGGGCGTCATGGTCGCGGCGAGGCCCACGCTGAGGGCGGCGGCGGCGAGGAAGCGGGTCATGTCGTTGCTCCTGTGAGGGGTGAGGGGACCTGCGAGGGGACGTGCTCAGGGACAGTTGATCTCGAAGTCCGTCGTGCGGATGCACGGCGGCGGGGGAACGCATTCGCGCGGGCAGAGGCAGTCGGTCAGGCAGACGTCCGGGCACTCGATCCGGTCGCACAGCGGCGGGATCGCCGAGGCGGCGGGAGCGGGGGCGAACGCCGCGACGACGGCGAGGGCGGCGAGCAACGGCTTCACGTGACGCCTTTCGGATGAGCCGAGGGTGCGGCGCGAGCGTTCAGGGGCAGTGGATCTGGAAGTCCGGCGTCGACGGCGGGCACGGCAGGGGCGGCGGCTCGCAGTCCGGCCAGAGGCACCGGTCGGTGCCGCAGTCGATCCGGTCGCACAGGTCGCTGGTGGCGACGGCGGGGCCGGCGGTCCCGGCCAGCGCCGCGACGGCGGCGAGGGCGGCGAGCAGTGACTTCAACGAGGTGCCTTTCGGGAGGGGATCAGCGTTCGGGCCTGCCCACGAGGCGCGGGCCGGCGGGGTCAGGGGACGCAGACGGCGTTGAAGATGTCGTTGCGCGGGATGCACTGCTGAACCGGCAGCGGGGTGATGTAGATGACCGTCGGGATCGCGTCGCGTGCGTCGTCGACCCGGGCGTCGACGCCCCAGTAGACGTTGAGGGCCATCTCCACCACGACGTTCGGGCAGTTGTCCGGACCGGTGCGGCAGACGTCCGCGTGGGCGGGCGGGGCGAGCAGGGCGACGCCGGCCAGGACGGCCGGTGCGGCGAGACGGCGGATCACGAAGGACTCCTCGAAGGGCAGGGCGCGGGCGTTACAGGACGCAGGTACGGCTGAACACGCCGTTGTCGGGGATGCAGACGGGCGGGAGCTGCGGCGGCTCGTGGACCTCGCTCAGGTCGGGCCGGTGTTCGGCGACGGCAGCCTCGGCCTCCGCCTTGGTATCGAGCACGAGGAGCAGGACCTTGCCCTCGCAGCGCTCCAGCCCGCCACAGGGGTCGTAGGTGGCCGACGCGAACGGGACGGGCAGGGCGAGGCCGGACAGGACGGCGAGCGCGGCGATACGGCGGATCACGGTGGCTCCTGGCCGTTAGCGCATCGGGGGCGGGCTCGGGATGCAGACGCGCCGCACGACGTTGTCGATGCAGTCGATCTGCGTGACCGGGCTGAGGTCGCTGCAGTCGACGGCGTGGGTGCTGCAGAGCGGCTGCGTGTACGAGCAGGTGTCGATCGTGCACGCAAGCGCCGGCGGGGCGAACGCCGCGCCGGTGAGCGCGATCACCGCGGCGAGGGCGGCGAGCAGCGGCTTCACGGGCACCGCACGTCGGGGAGCACCTGCGGGCACGGCAGCGAGCAGTCGACCATCGAACAGGCGAGCCGGTACGGCCAGCAGTCCGTGACGTCGCAGAGCGCGGCGTGCGCGGGGGCGGCCGTGGCGAACGCCGCGGCCAGCGTGGCGACGGCGAGGAGGCGGCGAGCCGTCGCGCTCACGGGCAGATGATGACGTCGACGGTGTAGATGCACTGGTGCAACGTGCCGCAGACGAGGTCGGGGCAGCGCGGGTGCGCGCCCGCCGCCGGGACGAACGACGTCACGGCGGCCGCGGCCACCGCGAGGACGACCAGTCGCTTCATGGGTGGGGCTCCGTTCGCCGGGTCCGGGGGGCGATCGTCGCGGAGCCGTACGGCCCGCGGTACGGCCAACTGGCCACTTCCGCTACGCCGGTCCCCGGGTCAGAGCCGCGCGTCCGGCGGGACGCAGAGGTGGTCGATCGGCGCCGAGTGGACGTACCAGCAGCGCTGGGTGATCGGCAGCGGCTTCAGGTCGCTGAGATGGGCGAGCCGGGCGCCGACCGTGTCACGGGCCTCGCCGTACGTGTCGAGCGCCGCCTTGAGGACGACGTAGGGGCAGTTCAGCGCGCCGCTGTCGCAGACGGTGCCCGACGCCGAGGCGGGCTGGGGGGCGGGCGCGAGCAGCGCGGCGCCGGCGAGCGCGGCGGCGGCGAGGGTGCGGTAGCTCATCGAGGGGCTCCTGAGGGAACGAGGGGTGCGGATCATCGCACGCCCGCCCCCGTCAGGGACGGCGGCGCGCCCGCTTCACCGCGGGCCGGTAGACCGACACGGTCGGGTCGCCCTCGACCCAGTACCGCCACGGGCGCTCGGCGTCGCCGGTGACGCCGACCCGCGGCCCGGTGGCGACGAGCGCGTCCGGCACCGGCTCGCCCGCCGAGACGACGACCGGCGAGCCGAGGAACGTGCCGTTGACCGAGCCGTCGATGCCGAGCGCCTTGCACAGGCGGGCGGGGCCGCGGGCGAGGTCGCGCGCGGACGAGCCGGGGCGGCGTCCGGCCGCGACGTCCGCGCCCGCGACGACACGGCCGGCCCGCAGCAGCACGGCGGCCGCCTCGCCGGGGGCCTGGCAGACGAGGTTCATGCACCAGTGCATGCCGTAGGTGAAGTACACGTAGACGCCGCCCGCCGGGCCGAACATCACCTCGTTGCGCTTCGTCGGCCCGCGGAACGCGTGCGAGCCGCGGTCGTCGGCGCCGCGGTACGCCTCGACCTCGGTGAGCCGCACGGTGACGCCGCCGTGCGTCACGTCGCGGCCGAGCAGGTCGCGCGCGACGTCGAGGACCGGCCGGTCGAAGAACGACCGGCCGAGGGCGCGACCGCTCAGCTCGCCGTCCCGTTCAGCACACAGATCCGCAGGTCGGTCGTCTGGTAGCAGCACTGGACGTAGTCGCACGGGTCGACGGTGGCGCTGCATTCCAGGAGGCACAGGCAGCCGGGGAGGCACGTCGAGGGAGGGCCGGCGTGCGCGGCGGGCGCGAACGCGACGGCGAGCGCTGCGGAAGCGGCGAGCAGGAGTCGGGTCATGGCGTGCATCCTGCACCCGGCGGCGTTCCGGCGCTCAGTCCGACTCCCCAACGTCACCCGCCCACGAACGGTGCGCGGCGATCTCGATGCGCGCGGCGGCGAGCTGCTCGGCGACGCGTTCGGGCGCGGTGCCGCCGTGCCCGGCGCGCGCCGCGAGGGCGCCCCGCACCGACAGCACCGAACGGATGTCGGGCGTGAGGTGCGCGCTGATCCGCGCCAGGTCGCCGTCGGAGACGTCGCCGAGGTCGCAGTCGTTCGAGACGCACCAGACGACGAGGTGCCCCACGGCCTCGTGCGCCTCGCGGAACGGCACGCCGCGCCGGACGAGCCAGTCCGCCACGTCGGTCGCGAGCGAGAACGCCACCGGCGCCTCGGCCTCCAGGCGGGCGACGTTGACGCGCATGGTCTCGACCATGCCGGTGACGGCGGGCAGCACGAGCAGCAGCGTGTCGACCGCGTCGAACACCGGCTCCTTGTCCTCCTGGAGGTCCCGGTTGTACGTCAGCGGCAGGCCCTTGAGCGTGGCGAGGAACCCGGCCAGGTGGCCGATCAGCCGGCCCGCCTTGCCGCGGGCGAGCTCGGCCACGTCGGGGTTCTTCTTCTGCGGCATGATCGACGAGCCGGTGGCGAACGCGTCGTCGACTTCCACCCAGTCGAACTCCCGCGTCGACCACAGCACCAGCTCCTCGCCGAGGCGCGAGAGGTGGACGCCGACGAGGGCGGCGCAGAACAGGAACTCCGCGACGAAGTCGCGGTCGCTGACCGCGTCCATCGAGTTGGACGCGGCGGCGTAGAAGCCGAGCTCGGCCGCGGTGCCGACCGGGTCGACCGGCAGCGACGACCCGGCGAGCGCGCCGGAGCCGAGCGGGGAGACGCCGGCCCGGATGTCCCAGTCCCGCAGCCGCGAGACGTCGCGGCTGAACATCTGGACGTACGCCAGCAGGTGGTGCGCGAACAGGATCGGCTGCGCGTGCTGCAGGTGGGTGAACCCCGGCGCCGGAACGGTCTCCGTCGCCTCGGCCTGCACGAGCAGCGCGGCCTCGAGCTCGGCGAGGCGCAGCACGATCAGGCGCACGTGGTCGCGCAGGTACAGCCGCAGGTCGGTGGCCACCTGGTCGTTGCGCGAACGGCCCGCGCGCAGCTTGCCGCCGAGCGTGCCGAGGCGTTCGAGCAGGCCGCGTTCGAGCGCGGTGTGCACGTCCTCGTCGTCCACGTCGGGCCGGAACGCGCCCGATGCGACCTGCGCCTCCAGCACGTCGAGCGCGTCCACCATGCGTTCGAGCTCCTCGGTGTCGAGGAGCCCGGCGCGGTGCAGCACGCGGGCGTGCGCCTTCGACGCGAGCAGGTCGTACGGCGCGAGCCGCCAGTCGAACTGCACGCTGTACGAGAGCTGCCGGACGGCCTGCGCCGGGCCGCCCTCGAAGCGGCCGCCCCACAGCCGCGCGGGCGACGGCGGGCGGCCGGTTGCCTCGGGAGGCTCGGTCATGCGAGGCCGTCCCGCTTGGCCGCGATCCGCGACGGCAGCCCCCACAGGTCCACGAAGCCCTTCGCCAGCGACTGGTCGAACGTGTCGTCCGAGTCGTATGTCGCGAGGCCGTAGTCGTAGAGCGAGGCGTCGCTACGCCGCCCGGTCGGCGTGGCGCGGCCGCCGTGCAGGACGAGCCGCACCTCGCCGGAGACGTGCCGCGACGCGTCGGCGAGGAACGCGTCCAGCGCGCGGCGCAGCGGCGAGAACCACAGGCCGTCGTAGACCAGCTCGGCCCAGCGCTGCTCGACGGAGTGCTTGAAGCGCGCGAGGTCGCGCTCGACCGTCAAGGACTCCAGCTCGACGTGGGCGGCGATGAGCGCGAGCGCGCCGGGGCACTCGTAGACCTCGCGGCTCTTGATGCCGACGAGCCGGTCCTCGACCATGTCGAGCCGCCCGACGCCCTGCGCGCCGGCGCGGGCGTTCAGCTCCTGGATCAGCGCGAGCGGCGAGAGCGCGCGGCCGTCGACGGCGACCGGAACGCCGTCCGCGAAAGTCAGCGTCAGCTCGTCCGGCTCCCGCGGCGCGGCGGGGTCGGACGTGTACGAGTACAGGTCCTCGACGGGCGCGTTCCACGGGTCCTCGAGGAAGCCGGTCTCGACGGCGCGGCCCCAGAGGTTCTGGTCCACCGAGTACGGCGAGCGCTTGCTCACGTCGATCGGCAGGCCGCGCTCCTCGGCGAACGCGATCGCCTTGTCGCGCGTCATGCCGGAGTCGCGCACCGGCGCGAGGACGCGCAGCTCCGGCGCGAGCGCGCCGAGGCCGACCTCGAAACGGACCTGGTCGTTGCCCTTCCCGGTGCAGCCGTGCGCGACGGCGGTCGCGCCCGTGTCGCGGGCGGCCCGGGCGAGGTGCGCCACGATCAGCGGCCGGGAGAGCGCGGAGACGAGCGGGTAGCGGCCCATGTAGCGGGCGTTGGCGCGCAGCGCGGGCAGGCAGTAGTCGGAGGCGAACTCCTCGCGCGCGTCGACCACGACGGCCTCGACGGCGCCGCAGGCGAGGGCGCGTTCACGGATGACGTCGAGCGACTCGCCGCCCTGGCCTACGTCGACCGCGACCGCGACGACCTCGGCGCCCGTCTCGGCGGCGATCCAGCCGATCGCGACGGAGGTGTCGAGGCCCCCGGAGTACGCGAGGACCACGCGGTCTGTCACTGCTGCTCTCCTGACGCGAGCCGGACGAGGGAACGGGCGAGGGCGGCGCCGCCGTTGGCCCGCCGGCTGACGACGAGCACGGTGTCGTCGCCGGCGACGGTGCCGATCACGTCGGGCAGGCCCGCGCGGTCCACGGCCGACGCGAGGAAGTGCGCGCCGCCGGGCGGGGTGCGCAGCACGACGAGGTTCGCGGACGGCTCGGCGCTGACCAGCAGGTCGGCGAGGATCCGCGCGAGGCGGTCCGGGTCGACCGCCGCGCCGTCCGGGTCGACGGAGTAGACGAGCCCGTCCGGCCGGCGCACCTTGGTGGCGCCGAGCTCCTCCAGGTCGCGGGAGAGCGTGGCCTGGGTGACCGCGACGCCGTTCTCGGCGAGCAGCCGGGCGAGCTCGGTCTGCGAACGGACCGGCGTCGACCGCACCAGGTCGACGATGCGCTGCTGGCGGGCGACCTTGGTGACCGGCTGCGTCACCCGCGTTCCACGAGGAACGCGAGCAGGGCCTTCTGCGCGTGCAGCCGGTTCTCCGCCTGGTCCCACACGACGCTGTGCGGGCCGTCGATGACCTCGGCCGCGATCTCCTCGCCGCGGTGGGCGGGCAGGCAGTGCATGACCAGCACGTCGTCGTGCGCGGCGTCCACCAGGCGCTCGTCGAGCTGGTAGCCCTGGAACACGAGGTTGCGGCTGCCCGCCTCGCCCTCCTGGCCCATCGACGCCCACACGTCGGTGTAGAGGACGTCGGCACCGGTGGCCGCCTCGACCGGGTCGGTCAAGACGACGGCGGCGCCGCCGGTCTCCTCGCCGATCTGGTTCGCGCGCCGGACGACCTGCCCGATGGGCTCGTAGCCGCGCGGCGTCGCGACGCGGACCCGCATGCCCGCGGCGACGCCGGCGAGCAGCAACGAGTGCGCGACGTTGTTGCCGTCGCCGACGTAGGTGAGGGTCAGGCCGGACAGGCCGCCGCGGCGTTCGCGGATCGTCTGCAGGTCGGCGATCGCCTGGCACGGGTGCGCGTAGTCGGTGAGCGCGTTGACGACCGGGATGGTCGCGGCGGCGGCGAGGCGCTCGATCCGCTCCTGGCCGAACGTCCGGATGACGATGGCGCGGCAGTACCGCGACATCACCATCGCGGTGTCCTCCAGCGTCTCGCCGCGGCCGAGCTGGGTGGTCGACGCGTCGATGACCATGGGGTGGCCGCCGAGCTCGTGCACGCCGACCTCGAACGACAGCCGGGTGCGGGTCGACGGCTTCTCGAACACGAGCGCGACCGAGCCGCCGGCCAGCGGGCTGTCGGCGAAGCGGTCCTTCTTGCGCCGGTCGGCGTCGTCCAGCACGGCCTCCATCTCGGCCGGGCTCAGGTCGTCGTCGACCAGGAAGTGACGGGGCATCTGTCCTACTCGGATCGGGCGGGGCGGGTGACGGTCGCGACGCGCTCCAGGAGCTCGGTCACGCCGAACGGCTTCACGAACACGTTGTCCTCGCCGAGCAGCGCGCGCAGCGACGGGACGGCCTCCAGCTTGCCGGTCACGACGATGACCGGGATGTCGGCCATCGCGGGGTCGTTGCGCAGCTCCTCGAGGACCCGGATGCCGCCGAGGTCCGGCATCATCAGGTCGAGCAGCATGAGGTCGGGCTTGGCGCTGCTCGCCTTGACCAGGCCGGCGAGGCCGTCGCTCGCGGTGCCGACCTCGTACCCCTCCCCCGTGAGCAGCGTGTGCAGCAGCCCGCGCACGCTCGGGTCGTCCTCGACGACCAGGATCTTCGCCGCCATCAGCGCACGTCCTCGACGCTCGGGTCGGGCTCCTGGCCCGACAGGATCTGGGTGTACGCCGCGACCTTCCGCAGCTCTTCGTCGCCGAGCTCCTGCTTCCAGCGCGGCATGCCGCGCAACGGCTTGCCCCGGCCGGTCTTCTCGACACGTTCCTCGAAGGTGAGCGTCGACAGCGGCCCGCCCGGCGTGAACGCCGGGCCCTTGATGTCACCGCTGCCGCCCTCGCCGTTGCGGCCGTGGCAGAGCACGCAGGAGCTCGCGTAGATCTCGGCCCCCGTACGGCCCCGCGACACCGTCTGCCCGATGCGCGGGTTGGCGCCGTAGCGGCTGCCGAGCCACACCGTGAGGCCGAGCACGACGGCGACGCTCGCGACGGCGCCGAGGGCGACCTTCGCGGCCCGTGTCGTGCGGCCGGCCATGATCCAGACCCTACCGGGCGAGCAGGCCGGGCAGCGCGGCGAGGAACGCCTCCACGTCGGCCTCCGGGACGACCAGCGGCGGCGCGAGCCGGACGACGTCGTCGCCGATCGCGTTGACGAGGAACCCGGCCTCCCGCGCCCGGGTCTCGACGCCCTTCGCGTCGCCGACGAGCAGCGCCTGGAGCAGCCCCTTGCCGCGCGTCGGGACGGGTCCGCCGGCGATGCGTTCGCCCAGCTTCGTGGCGGCGTCGAGGAGGCCGTCCTCCTCGATCACGTCGAGCACCGCGAGAGCGGCCGCGCAGACGACCGGGTTGCCGCCGAACGTGCTCCCGTGGTCGCCGGCCGCGAACGCGTCCGCCGCCGCGCCGAACCCCACGCACGCCCCGATCGGCAGCCCCCCGCCGAGCCCCTTCGCGAGCGTCATGACGTCGGGCACGACGCCCTCGTGCTGCCACGCGTACCAGGCGCCGGTGCGGCCGATGCCGGTCTGCACCTCGTCCAGGACGAGCAGCGCGCCGCGGGCGTGCGCGGCGTCGCGGGCGGCGGCGAGGTAGCCGGGCGGCGGGACGACGACGCCGCTCTCCCCCTGGATCGGCTCCAGGATCACCGCGGCGGTGTCCTCGGTGACCGCGTCGCGCAACGCGTCCGCGTCCCCGTACGGCACGAACGTCACCGGCCCCACGAGCGGCTCGAACGCCGCCCGCTTGGCCGGCTGCCCGGTCACCGCGAGCGCGCCCATCGTGCGGCCGTGGAACGACCCCTCGGCCGCGACGAAGCCCGCGCGCCCGGTGGCCTTGCGGGCGAGCTTGAGGGCGGCCTCGTTGGCCTCGGCGCCGCTGTTGCCGAAGAACACCTTCCCGGGCACGCCCGCCAGGTCGACCAGCCGCCGCGCGAGGTCGGCGGCGGGGGTGGTGGCGTAGAGGTTCGAGACGTGGCCGAGGGTGGCGAGCTGGCGGGCGACGGCGTCGACGACGTACGGGTGCGCGTGGCCGACCGCGCAGACGGCGATGCCGGCGAGCAGGTCGACGTACTCGCGGCCGTCGCTGTCCCACACGCGCGCGCCGCGGCCGCGGACGAGCGTGACGGGCGGCGTGGTGCCGTAGTTGCCCATGAGGGCGGTCACGGCGTCACCATCGTCCCGATGCCGTCGTCGGTGAAGACCTCCAGCAGCAGCGCGTGCGGCACCCGGCCGTCGAGCACGTGGGCGCGCGGCACGCCGCCGCGCACCGCGCGCAGGCACGCCTCCATCTTCGGCACCATCCCCTCGGAGAGGCCCGGCAGCAGCGCCGCCAGGCGCGCCGCGTCGATCGCCGGGACGAGCGACTCGCGCGCCGGGTAGTCGGCGTAGAGCCCCTCGACGTCGGTCAGGAACACCACCTTCTCGGCCCGCAGCGCGATCGCGAGCGCGGCGGCGGCGGTGTCGGCGTTGACGTTGTAGAGCTCCCCGTCGGCGCCCTTCGCGACCGTCGCGACGACCGGGATGCGGCCGTCCGCGGTGAGCGCGTCGATGACCCGCGCGTCCACGGCGGTGACCTCGCCGACGAAGCCGAGGTCGGGGTCGAGCTGCTCGGCGGTGAACAGGTTCGCGTCCTCGCCGGACAGGCCGACGGCGAACGGCCCGTGCGCGTTGAGCAGGCCGACGACGTCGCGGTTGACCTGGCCGACGAGCACCATCCGGACGACCTGCATGGTGTCCGCGGTCGTGACGCGCCGGCCGCCGCTGAAGGTCGACTCGACGCCGAGCCGGTCGAGGTGCGCGGTGATCTGCGGGCCGCCGCCGTGCACGACGACCGGTCGCAGGCCGACGTAGCGCAGCAGCACGACGTCCTCGGCGAACGCCGCCGCCGCCCCCGGGTCGTCCATCGCGTGGCCGCCGTACTTCACGACGACCGTCCGGCCGGTGTAGCGGGCGATCCACGGCAGCGCCTCGACGAACACCGCCGCCTTCTGCTCCGGCGTCACGTCGAGTACGCCGAGTTCTCGTGCACGTACGCGGCCGTGAGGTCGGTCGTGAGGATCGTCGCGGTCGCGTCGCCGGCGTGCAGCGTGACCGCGATCTCGACCTCGCGCGGCGCCATCGCGGCGCGGGCCGCCTCGACGTGCTCGGTCGCCTGCGACGCGCGGCAGACGGCGACGCCGTTGATGTCGACGTCCACGGCGTCCGGGTCGAACGCCGCCGTGCTGGTGCCGAGGGCGGCGAGGACGCGGCCCCAGTTGGGGTCCTCGCCGTGCACCGCGCACTTGAGCAGCGCGCTGCGCGCGACCGCGCGGGCGGCGTCGGTGGCGTCGGTCTCGCTGGCGGCGCCGCGCACGGTGATCGCGAGGCGCTTGCTCGCGCCCTCGGCGTCGTCGACGAGCTGGGTGGCGAGGTCGGCGCAGACCTCGGTGAGCAGCGACGTCAGGTCGGCGAGGCCGAGGCGGACCCCCGAGGCGCCGGACGCGAGGACGTAGACGGAGTCGTTCGTGGACATGCAGCCGTCCGCGTCGGCGCGGTCGAACGTCCGCCCGGTCGCCACCCGCAGCGCGGCGTCCAGGTCGGCCGCCTCGGCGACCGCGTCGGTGGTGACGACGCAGAGCATGGTGGCGAGCGCCGGCGCGAGCATCCCGGCGCCCTTCGCCATCCCGCCGGCCGTGACGCCGTTGCGGGTGGCGGCGGCCTGCTTGGCGCGGGTGTCGGTGGTGCGGATCGCCTCGGCCGCCTGGCTGCCGTCCGGGCCGAGCGCGGCGGCCGCCTTGGCGATGCCCGGCAGCACGAGGTCCATCGGGAGGCGGACGCCGATCAGCCCGGTCGACGCGACGGCGACCGGGCCGCCGCCGAGCGCGGCGGCCGCGGCCTCGCTCATGGCGGCGGCGTCGGCGTGGCCCTGCGGGCCGGTGCAGGCGTTGGCGCCGCCGGAGTTGAGCACGACGGCGCGCAGCAGGCCGCCGGCGAGCACCGCGCGGGACTGGTGGACCGGCGCGGCCGCGAGCCGGTTGGTCGTGAAGGCGCCGGCCGCGGGCACCGGCCGCTCCGCGGCGACGAGCGCGACGTCGGGCCGGCCGCTGGGCTTGAGGCCCGCGGTGGCGGCGCCGGCGGCGAAGCCGCGGGCGGCGGTGACGCTCACGGCGAGACGCCGTTCGCGGTGAGGCCGGCGGTCTCGGGCAGGCCGAGCGCGACGTTCGCGCACTGGACGGCCTGGCCGGCCGCGCCCTTGCCGAGGTTGTCGATCGCGCTGACCACGACGACCCGGCCTGCGTCCTCGTCCAGCGCGAGCTGGAGGTGGCAGGCGTTCGAGCCGACGGTGGCGACGGTGTGCGGCCACTGCCCCTCGGGGAGCAGGCGCACGAACGGCTCGCCGTCGTACGCCTCCGCCAGCGCGGCGCGCAGCGTGTCGTAGGAGGCGTCGGTGCGGGCGGTGCAGGTGGCGAGGATGCCGCGTGGCATCGGCGCGAGCACCGTGGTGAAGGACAGCGGCTGCCCGATCGCCTGCGCGATCTCCGGCGTGTGCTGGTGGGCGGCGACCTTGTAGGCGGCCAGGTCGTTCATCGGGGCGGGCTTGCCGCGGCCGGCGCCGCTCGTGCCGCTCGCCGCCACTACGACGACGTCGCCGACCAGGTGCGCGAGCGGCGCCAGCGCGAGCGAGACGGCGGTCGGGTAGCAGCCCGGCACGGCGATCCGGGTCGCGCCGCGCAGCGCCTCGCGCGCCCGCTCGACGAGGCCGTACGTCCACGGCTCGGCGTGCGGCGTAGCGTAGTGCCGCTCCCACGCGGCGGCGTCGCGCAGCCGGTGGTCGGCGCCCAGGTCCACGACGAGCGGCGCGTCGAGGTCGAGCGCGGCGGACTCGCCGTGCGGCAGCGCGAGGAACACCACGTCCACCCCGCGCAACGCCTCCGGCGTCGTCGCGACGAACCGCTCCCCCGCCAGCGTCGGCAGGTGCGGGTGCACGTCGCCGACGAACTGCCCGGCGTTCGAGCCCGCCGCGAGCACCGCGGGCTCGATGTGCGGGTGGTCCAGCAGGAGGCGGAGCAGCTCGCCGCCGGCGTAGCCGGAGGCGCCCGCCACCGCGGCGCGAATGCCCATAGTCATGCACCCTACTGCATGATTATGCGCCGCGCAGCATCGCCCCCGTCCGCGCGGCGGCCTCGGCCACGGCGGCGTCGCGCATGGCGTTGACCTTCTCGCTGGTCAGCGACCCCTCCGGCGAGCGGAACGTCAGCCGGTACGCGAGCGACCGGCGGCCGTCGGCGAGCCCGGCATAGACGTCGAACAGCCGGATGTCCTCGAGCAGGTCGCCCGCGCCCGAGCGCAGCGCCGCCTCGACGTCGGCGGCCGGTGTCTCCGGGGAGACGGCGAGCGCGACGTCGACGTACGCCGGCGGGTGCGACGACAGCGGCGGCACGGTGACGTGCTCCACCGCGGTGGCGAGGAGCGGCTCCAGGTCCACCTCGACCGCGCAGGTGCGCGGCGGCAGGCCGAGCGCCGCGCAGACCCGCGGGTGCAGCTCCCCTGCGTGCCCGACGACCTCGCCGCCGGAGAGCACCGCGGCGCAGCGGCCGGGGTGCCACGGCGGGGTGTCGCCGGCGCGGACCTCGACGCGGGCGTGCAGCGTGCGGGCGGCGAGGCGGACCGCCTCGACGGCGTCCTCCCAGGTCCCCGCGCGGCCGGGCCCCCAGTGGCCGCGCGGCTCGCGCAGCCCGGTGAGCACCGCCCCGAGGTGCAGCGGCTGGTGCGGCAGCACGGCGTCGAGCGCGGCGAGCGTCGCGTCGTCGGGGCGCGCGTCCAGGCTCGGGCGCGGCGCCGGGTCCGACGACCGGGCGATGGCGACCGGCGCGACCTGGAACAGCGAGACGTCGGGCAGCCCGCGCCCGACGTTGCGGGTCAGCGAGGCGAGCAGCCCGGGCAGCAGCGTGGTCGCGAGCAGCGGCTCGGCGTCGGAGACGGGGTTGGCGATGCGCGGCGCGCGGCGGCGTTCGTCTCCCGCCGGGACCAGCAGCGCGTCCAGCACGGACTCGGCCATGAACGGGTACGGCACCACCTCGGCCCAGCCCGCGTCCGCGAGCGCGCGGCCGAGCCGGCGGACGAGCCGCTGCCGGCGGGTCAGCCCGCGCCCGGGCGGCGCGGGCGGCAGCGCGGGCGGGATCTCGTCGTAGCCCTCCAGCCGCATGACCTCCTCGGTGAGGTCGACCGGCTCGGTGAGGTCGGGCCGCCAGGACGGTGGCACGACGGTCAGCGGGTCGGTGCCCGAGACGGTGCAGCCGACCTGGGCGAGGCGGCGCTCGACGGTGGCGCGGTCGTAGTGCACGCCGGCCCGCCGGCCCGGCTCCCCCGCCGACATCGTGATGACCGGCCGCGACGGCAGGTCCACGACGTCGGTGCCGCCGGGGTCGGCGGTGCCGCCCGCGAGCGAGGTGAGCAGCGCGACCGCGCGCTCGGCCGCGACGGGCGCGAGCTCCGGGTCGACGCCGCGTTCGAACCGCTTCGACGCCTCGGACGACAGCAGGTGCCGCCGCGAGGTTCGGCCGATGCCGGCCGGGGTGAAGTACGCCGACTCGACGAGCACGTCGCGCGTCTCGCCGGACACCTCGGTCGACGCGCCGCCCATGACGCCGGCGATCGCGACCGCGCCGGACTCGTCGGCGATGACCAGGTCCTCGGGGTCGAGCGTGCGCTCGACGCCGTCCAGCGTGCGCAGCGTCTCGCCCGGGCGGGCGCGGCGCACCACGATGCCGCCCGCGACCTTGGCCAGGTCGAACGCGTGCAGCGGCTGGCCGACGTCGAGCAGGACGTAGTTGGTGACGTCCACGACCAGCGAGATCGGCCGCATGCCGGCCATCGTGATCCGCTGGCGCAGCCAGAACGGCGCAGGCGCCAGCGGCGACACGTCGCGCACGGTGCGGGCGACGTAGCGGCGGCAGCCGTCCGCGGCCTCGATGGTGACCGGGTGGCCGCCGCCGGGGGCGGGCACCGGCATCAGGCCCGGGTCGGTGAACTCCACGCCGAACGCCGTCGCCGCCTCCCGCGCGACGCCGCGGATGGAGAACGCGTAGCCCCGGTCGGGCGTGACGGCGATGTCGAGCACCTCGTCGCCGAGGCCGAGCACCTCGACGGCGTCCTGGCCGAGCGGGGCGTTCGGGTCGAGCACCAGGATGCCGGCGTGGTCCTCGCCGATGCCGAGCTCGCGGGCCGAGCAGATCATGCCCTCGGACGTGCGGCCGTACGTCTCGCGCGCACTGATCCGGAAGTCGCCGGGCAGCACCGCGCCGGGCACGGCGACCGCGACGCGGTCGCCGACGGAGAAGTTCGTCGCGCCGCAGACGACGTTGCCCTGCCGGTGGCCGAGGTCGAGGCGGACGTAGCGGATCGGCTTCTTGAAGCCGGTCAGCTCCTCGATCTCCAGCACCTCGCCGACGACGACGTCCTTGACGTCGCCGCCGACGCGTTCGACGTGCTCGACCTCGAAGCCCGCACGGATCAGCCGCTCGGCGACCTCGCGGCCGCCGGCGGTGACCGGCGCGTACTCGCGCAGCCAGCTCAGGGGGACGCGCATCAGTGCCTCCCCGACCGGCCGGCGCGGGCCGCGCGGCCGCGGGCGCGGCCGGCCCCGGCGCCGCCGACGCCGGCTCGTTCCGTGGAGCCCACGGCGCGCTCCCCCGCGTGGCGATCTTCACAGTTCGGGTGCAAGGCGGGTTCAGAGCTCCGTTCCGAAGGCGGTCGTCAGGCGTACGTCGCCCTCGAAGAAGTGGCGCATGTCGTCGATGCCGTGGCGGAACATCAGCAGCCGTTCCAGGCCCATGCCGAACGCGTAGCCGCTGTACCGGTCCGGGTCGACGCCGCAGGCGCGCAGGATGTTCGGGTGGACCATGCCGCAGCCGCCCCACTCGATCCAGCCCTCGCCGGAGCAGATGCGGCAGCCGTCGCCCTTGCAGGCGAAGCACTGCAGGTCGACCTCGGCGGACGGCTCGGTGAACGGGAAGTACGACGGCCGCATCCGGCTCTTGAGGCCCTCGCCGAACACCGCGCGGGCGAACGCCTCGATGGTCCCGCGCAGGTGGGCCATCGTGATGCCCTCGTCCACGACGAGGCACTCGACCTGGTGGAACACCGGCGAGTGCGTCGCGTCGAGCGGGTCGTTGCGGACGACCCGGCCGGGGACGACGACGTAGACCGGCAGCGGTCTGTCGAGCAGCGCGCGCACCTGCACGGGTGAGGTGTGCGTACGGAGCAGCACGCCGTTCGCCGGCGGGTCGAGCCAGATGGTGTCGTGCTCGCCGCGCGCCGGGTGGTCGGGGCTCATGTTGAGCGCGTCGAAGTTGTGCCACTCGGTCTCCGCGAGCGGGCCCTCGGCGACCTCGTAGCCCATCGCGACGAACACATCGCCGATGTACTCCTGGATCATCGTCAGCGGGTGCCGCCCGCCGAGCGGGGCGCGCTCCCACGGCAGCGTGACGTCGACGCGCTCCTCGGTGAGGGCGCGCTCGTCGCGCTCGCGTTCGAGCGTCTCGCGGCGCTCGTCGAACGCCGCGGTGACGGCCTTGCGCACCTCGTTGACCCGCTTGCCGGCGTCGGCCTTGGCCTGCGGCGGGAGCGCGCCGATCTCGCGGTTGGCGAGGCTGATCGGCGCCCGGTCGCCGAGGTGCGCGGTGCGGACCGCGGCGAGCTCGTCGAGCGTGCCGGCCGCGGCGATCGCGGCCAGCGCGCCGGCCTGCGCGGCGGCGAGCGCGTCGGCGTGCAGCGGGGTGACCTGGACGGGGTCGTAGTCGGACACGGGAGAACCCTAAGGGTCGGCGGGACAGGGGCGGTGCGCGCCCGCCGGTGCTACGCCTCGTACGACGGCGTGCCGGCGGGCAGCGTAAATCGGAACTCGGCGCCGCCCGACGCCGCGCGACCCACCGTGATCTCCCCGCCGTGCGCCTCGACGAGGCCCTTCGTGATGAACAGGCCGAGGCCGGTGCCGCTGCGCCGGCCGCCGTCGCCGCGCCGCCAGAACTTGGTGAAGACGCGCGCGAGCATCTCGGGGGGGATGCCCTCGCCCTCGTCGCTCACCGTGACCTCCGCGCCCTCCGGCGTTGCCGTGATGGTGACGGTGACGGTCCCGGCGCCGTACTTCAACGCGTTTTCCACGAGGTTGCCGACGACCTGGTCGATCTTGTCGGGGTCGAGCCACATCTCCGGCAGCTCGCCCGAGGTCTTCAGCACGAACCGCGTCTCGGGCTCGCCGCTCGCGATGCGCCCGGCGAACGCCTTGCGCACCGAGTGCTCGAGGTCGACCACCTGCCGGTGCAGCTCGAGCCGGCCCGCGTCGATGCGGGACACGTCGAGCAGGTCGGCGAGCAGCCGGGTCACGCGGTCGGCGTCCGCGTTGACGGTCTCGAGCATCACGCGCTTCTGGTCGTCGTTGAAGCGGTCCCACTTCGCCAGCAGCGTGGCGGTGAAGCCCTTCACCGACGTGAGCGGCGAGCGGAGCTCGTGCGCGACGGTCGAGATGAGGTCGGCCCGGTTGCGTTCGAGGCGGTCGCGGGCGGCGGCGTCGCGGAACGCCACCACGAGGCGGGTCACCGCACCGGACTCGTCGCGGACGTAGCGGGCGGTGACGAGCAGGTCGCGGCACGGGTGACCGGCCGCGTTGAGCAGGCAGAGCTGGCGCTCCGGCTGGCCGGTGCGCGAGGGCAGGCCGCCGTACGGCACGGTGCACTGCCACCAGTCCCGGCCGGCCGGGTCGGCGAGCGGCAGCACGTCGCGGTAGTCGCGGCCGATGGCCTCGTCGACCGCGGTCCCGAGCAACCGCGCGCCGGCGCGGTTGAGGACGACCACGGTGCCGTGGTCGTCCGCCACGAGCAGCCCGTCGGGTAGCTCGTCGTACGGAGCGTGCTCGTCGCTCACGTGCGGCAGCCTCCTGCGTCGCGTTGCCCCCTGGCGGAAGCGTAGAGGCACACGGCCGCGGCGGTCGCGAGGTTGAGGCTCTCGGCGCGCCCGTGGATCGGGACGCGGACGCGGTCGTCGGCGAGTGCCACCACGTCGTCGGGCATGCCCCAGGCCTCGTTTCCGAACACCCACGCAGTTGGCCCGCTCAGGTCCGCCTCGTCAAGGGGGGTACCGGCGTCCGCCGTCGTGGCGAGCACCCGCAGCCCCGCCGCGCGCAGCGCGGCCAGCGTCTCCGGGACGCCGCCGCCGTCGACCAGGTCGACGTGGAAGACGCTCCCCGCCGAGGAGCGCACGCACTTCGGGTTGTACGGGTCGACGCTCTCGTCCGGGAAGACGACCAGCTCCGCGCCGGCGGCGTCGGCGGTGCGCACGATCGTGCCGGCGTTGCCGGGGTCGCGGGCGTACGCCAGCACGGCGGCGAGCCGCGGCTGCTTCGCGAGGGCGTCGGCGAGCGGGACGTCGCGGACGTTCGCGACCCCGACGAGGCCCTGCGGGGACACGGTCTGCGCCAGCGCGGCCATGACCGTGTCCGAGACGAGCGTGGCGTCGCGGGTCAGGTGCGGGTGGCGTTCGGTCGCCTCGGGGGTCGCGAACAGCTCGACCAGGCCGCCCGCGCCCAGCGCCGCCTCGACCGCGCCGGGGCCCTCGACGAGGAAGCGCCCGTCCGCGCGGCGGTGCGCCCGACGCGCGAGACGGCGCGCACCCTGGATACGAGGGTTGCGCGCCGTCTCGATGACGGTGCGGATGGCTACGCCGCGGGCAGCGCCGCGCGCGCGACCTGGACGAGCTGCGCGAACGCCGCCTCGTCGGTCACCGCGAGGTCGGCGAGCACCTTGCGGTCCACCTCGACGCCGGCCGCCTTGAGGCCCTGGATGAACCGGTTGTACGTCATGCCGTTCAGGCGGGCGGCGGCGTTGATGCGCTGGATCCAGAGCTGCCGGAAGTCGCCCTTGCGCGCCCGGCGGTCCCGGTACGCGTACGTCATCGAGTGGAGCATCTGCTCCTTGGCCTTGCGGTACAGCCGCGAGCGCTGGCCGCGGTAGCCGCTGGCGCGCTCGAGGACGACGCGGCGCTTCTTCTGGGCGTTGACCGCCCGCTTCACGCGTGCCACGGGGAGGAACCTTTCGTTTCAGGGTGAGAGGCGGGCTACTTGCCGAGGAGCTTCTTCGCGGTCCGGGAGTCCGGCTTCGAGAGCTCGGCGGTCCCGGTGAGCCGGCGGGTCAGCGTGCTCGGCTTCCGCTCCAGGAGGTGGCGCTTGCCGGCGCGCTGGAAGAGCACCTTGCCGGAGCCGGTGATCTTGAAGCGCTTGGCGGCGCCGCTGTGGGTCTTCTGCTTGGGCATGTCGTCCGTCTCTCTCAGGCCTCGGGCGTGGCGGGCGTCTCGGCCTCGGCGGGCGTCTCGCCCGCGAGCCCGACAGGCACGCGCTTCTTGTGCGGGGCCAGGACCATGATCATGTTGCGGCCGTCCTGCTTCGGCGCCGCCTCCACGAGCCCCAGGTCGCTGACGTCGTCGGCGAGCCGTTGCAGGAGCCGGTAGCCCAGCTCGGGCCGCGACTGCTCGCGACCCCGGAACATGATCGTGACCTTGACCTTGTCCCCGGCTTTGAGGAACCGCTCGACGTGGCCCTTCTTGGTGCCGTAGTCGTGCGGGTCGATCTTCGGCCGGAGCTTGATCTCCTTGATGATCGTGAGGGACTGCTTCTTGCGTGCCTCCTTGGCCCGCAGCGCCTCTTCGTACTTGAACTTCCCGTAGTCCATGATCTTGCAGACGGGCGGGCGGGCCATCGGCGCGACCTCGACCAGGTCGAGGTCCTGCTCCTGGGCCATGCGAAGGGCCTCGCCGATGGGGACGATGCCGATCTGCTCGCCGGCCGCCCCGACGAGACGGACTTCGGGAATGCGGATCCGGTCGTTGATCCGTGGTTCGACGCTGATGGGGCCTCCTACGAACGGTGTCCTGGACGACCCGGGAGCCCCGACCCTCGGTGCGCGGGCACGCGTGGAACGCGCCCCGCCGCGACCGAAGACCCCTGGTACCACTGGCCCGGGGGTGGGGAATCGAGGTTCCCGCTTGCGAGCACGCGCGGACGCGTGCCGGTCAACTGACGAGGGTAGCAGGCGCGCCCGGTCCGCGGGTAGCCCGCCCCCGCCGGGCCCCGCCCGCTGATCGCGCGACCCGGTCGCGTTATCGGGCAACGCCGTGCGGGAGCCGCGACCGGGTCGCGAAATCCGGCGGGCGGCGGCGGCGCGGGGCGACCGCCCGCGCCCGGGCGGGGCCTGGTCGGGCCGGGTCGGGCGGGCGAGGGCCCCGGCCGGGGGTCAGCGCTGGCGCTGGTAGTACAGGGCCCAGACGCCGTCGCGGAAGACGGCCATGCCGAGGTGGAGCCGGCCGTCGCGGGTGTAGCGGACGGCCTCGAACTCCGGGTTGGTCTGCGGCCCGACCCACACCGGCGCGCGCGTCGTCCGGCCGGTCGCCACCTGGCCGCTCGGCGAGCGCGTGGCCGCGCCGAACCACCAGCGCGGGTCCTCCCCCGCCGGGTCGTCCGGCGTCTCCAGCCAGGCGAACGCCGCCTGCCCGGCCCGCGCCCCGCCGGTCACCCACGGCGCCCACGCGTGCACGCCGGTGGTGAGCGCGACGGGCGGGCGCCAGGTGACGCCGCCGTCGTTGGAGGACGTCCAGTAGACGGGCGTGTCGCCGCGGTCGGGGCGCGGCGCGCTCCACGTGGCGTGCAGCACGCCGCCGCCGTCGAGCGCCAGCACCGGGTACAACGTCGCCGGCGTCGGCCGCTGCGGCAGCACCGCGACGTCGCGGGTCGCCCAGGTGAGGCCGCCGTCGTGGCTGTACGCGAGCTGCACCCGGTCCTCGTCCACGCCCGGCACCATCGGGTTGGCCGGCGTGACGCGGCGGGTCAGCACGGCGTAGAGGTCGCGGCCGCCGGGCGCGACGACGAGGTTGCCCTCCCAGGTGTACGTGCCGCTCGGGTTCGCCGTGGTGACCGGCACGGCCGGGCTGAACGTCCGCCCGTAGTCGGTGCTCTTGGTGAACCACATGAGCGTCGGCAGCTGCCCCTGGATCGCGTGGTACACGACGTAGACCGTGCCGGGCGGCCCGCCGACCACCCAGGGCCGGTCCACGACCGGAACGCTCGCGGCGAGCGGCGTGCCGGTCCAGGTCCGGCCGCCGTCGCGGCTCGCGCCGACCGACAGGTCGCCGACCCAGGTGTCCGCGACGTACATGGTCCCGGCGGCGTCGTACGCGACGTCGCAGTCGCCGCCCTCGTACGCGTACTGCCGCAGGTCGCCGTCCTCGACGTCGACGTAGGACCACCGGCGGCCGCCGTCGCGCGTGACGTAGTAGTGCGACTGCTCGCTCTGCCGGTTGATGACGCCGGACGGCGTGCAGGCGAACATCCGCCGCTCGTCCCGCGGGTCGATCGCCAGGCTGATCTCGCGGGCGCCGCGGCCGGCGTCGCTCACCAGCACCGGCGCGTCCCACTGGGGGAACGGCGTGCCGCGCACCGGCGACGCGCCGCCGGGCTGCGCGGCGGCCGCGAGCGCCACCGCGACGGCGGCGGGGACGGCGGTACGGCGGCGCATGCGGGAGGTGTTCGCGGCGGCGCGGCGCTCGTCCTGCCGTAGGTTGTCGGCGTGGACGTTCCCGGTACGCCGTCGGAGGCGCTGGAGTCGCTGACCCGCGACATCGCGGAGGTGCCGGCCGTCGAGGTGGTGACCGCGTGCGCGGTCAACCTGATGTCCGCCGCGGCCGTGAAGCTCGGCCTGGCCGAGGGCGGCGAGCACCTGCGCGACCTGGACGAGGCGCGGCGGCTGATCGAGGCGCTCGCCGGGCTGGTCGACGGCGCCGGGCCGTACCTGTCGTTCCACGCGGCGCCGGTGCGCGACGGCCTGAAGTCGTTGCAGCTCGCGTTCCGCGAGGCGTCGCGCTACCCGGACGAGCCGGGCAAGGGCCCCGGCGAGCGCTACACCGGGCCGGTGCTCCGCTAGATCGCTACCGCACGACGATGGCGCGGATCGGCAGATCGGCCTTGTCGGACGACAGGTCGGCTTCGAGCGCATCAGGTGACAGCACCTGCCGCGCCGGGTCGTAAATCAGCACGAAGATCGCGCGGCAGTCGGGATGCCTCGGGTAGCGACCGAGGTCCTGCAACAGCTCGTCCCCGAGCTGCTTGTCACGGAGTCCAGTACGCGTGAACTTCGTCTCGACCAGGACGCCAGCCTCCCTCAGCAGGAAGTCGGTCCGGGTCGAGCGGCCCGCGTATTGCGGAACCGGGTCCTCCGCCCGGACGTCTCCGAAGCGGACCCGCAGAAGAGCGTGGACCAACGCCTGCAGGTCAGCCTCGTTCTGCAGGTCCGGAGGCGGAACGCGGTCGTTACCGTGCGCGCGCAGTACGTCGAGGAATTCGGGCAGGCGACGAAACATCGCGCTGAGCTCGTCCAGCACCATCGCCGGCGCAGCGACCCGGTGGAGTTCCGTCCGCAGGATCGTTCGTTGAGTGGCTAGCGAGTCGCGCGGCGTCCCGTCGAAGGGAACCTTCCACCGCGGGAACACCGGGTTCTTGGGGTCGTGGAGAGGGCTCTCGACCTGAGGTTCTCCGAGATACGACTTGATCCGTGTGGTCCACTGACCGCCCTCGTACATGTCCTGGAACGTGGCGGCATCCGACGCCGGAACGACTGCACGAGCGCGCGCGTACCAGTCCTCGTAGCGGCGGCGCCCCTCAGCGATGGCCGAAGCATCGGGCAGCGGTTCCACCTGCCATGACGCGAGCACCGATTCAAGCACCTCGGCCTCGTCAACCAGGGCCATGAGGACGTCTCGACTACGCGTCCCGGCCACGTTCCTCCCCTTCTCCCGACGTCTGCGGGACGTTCCTGTGTGCCCCTCGATTGTTTCCCATGACAGCGATGGATTGCCGACTAGATCGGCTCGGTCGTCGTCTCCCGCACCGGCGTCATCCGCAGCACGCGGAACGCCACCTGCGTCGCCGGCCCGATGCTCACCGTGTAGAGCGCGGTGCCGGGGCCGACCGGCCCGCCGAGCAGCACCCCGGCGAGCAGCGCGCTGGCCTCGACCAGCGTGCGCGCCCAGCCGATCGACCAGCCGAACCGCGTGTGCAACGCCACCATCAGCCCGTCGCGCGGGCCGGCGCCGAAGTGCGCGCCGATGTACAGCGCCGCCGCCACGCCGATCAGCACGGTGCCGGCGGCGAGCAGCAGCACGCGCCAGGCCAGCGGGCCGTGCGACACGTCGCCGAGGCCGAGGTCGAGCAGCACGTTCTCGAACGCCCCGATGAGGACGAGGTTCGAGATGGTGCCGAAGCCGGGGCGCACGCCGAGCAGCAGCGAGAGGGCCAGCACGACCGCGCCGACGAGCTGCACGACCGTGCCGAACGCGATGCCGCTGCGTTCGGCGACGCCGCCGTGCAGCACGTCCCACGGCGAGACGCCGAGCCCGGCGCGCAGCGTCAGCACGATGCCGAACGCCGCCAGGAACAGCCCGAACAGGAGCTGCGCGACCCGCCCGGCGCGCCTCACTGGGACGCCACCAGCACGGCGACGAGCGTGCAGCAGGCGGCCAGCACGGACGCCGGCCGCAGGCCGCCGCCGGTCGGCACGACCGCGTCGAGCACGACGCCGAACGCGAGCTGCCCCGCCACGGTGCCCAGCGTCAGCCGCAGCACGCCGAGCCGCCCGACGGCGAGCGCGCCGAGGGCGATGTACGCCGCGCCGCCGAGCCCGCCCAGGTAGAGCCCGGGGTTGGCCGGCCAGCCGTGCAACGCCGGCCGGAGCGCGAGCACGGCGACCGCCAGCGCCAGCGTCCCCACGAGGAACGACACCGACGCCGCGACGAGCGGCTCGCCCGAGCGGCGGTGCAGGTGACCGTTCGCGGCCTGCTGCGCCGCCGTCGCGAAGCCGGCCGCGCCGACGACCGCGAGCAGCAGCGGCCGCACCTCGCCGCCGCGGCCGAGCGAGCCGACGGCGAGACCCGCGACCGCGATCGCCGCGCCGATGAGGCGCGGCGCGGTCAGCGGCTGGTGCCCGCGCGGCGACAGGCCGAGCCGGTCCACGACGAGGCTGCCGGTCGTCGCGCCGGCCACGATGGCGACCGACGTCAGCGCGACGCCGACCTCCGGCACCGCGACGGCCGACGACGCGACGAGCGACGCGCCGCAGAGGCCGCCGAGCCACCACCACCAGCGGGTGCCGGTACGCAGCCGCGCCGCGGCCCGCCACCGCCCCGTCGCGAGCGCGAGCGACACGAGCACGACCGAGCCGGCCGTGAACGACACCAGCGCGGCCACCACCGCGTCGCCGACGCGGGTGGCGAGGGCGCCGTTGACGCGCGCCTGCGCGGCGAGCGCGGCGCCCGCGACGACCGCGAGCAGGGAGAGCCTGGCGTGCCGCTCCGTCACGCGGCGGTCACTCGACGATCTTGGTGATCGGCAGCTCGAGGATGTCGCGCGCGCCGGCCGCCTTCAGCGCCGGGATCAACGTGTTCACGCCCTGCTTGGCCACGACGGTCTCGACCGCGTGGTAGCCGCCGGTGGCGAGCGCGGTGACGGTCGGCGAGGTCATCGCGGGCAGCACCGCGAGCACCGCGTCGAGGGCGCCGTCGGCGACGTTGAGCTTGAGCAGCACCTTGCCGCGCGCGTTGATCGCGCCGAGCAGCAGCGTGCTGACGTCCTCCATCGCCGCGCGCTTCTCCGGGTCGCCGTACGCGGCCGCGTTGGTGATGAGCTCGGTGCGCGACACGAGCAGCGTCTCGATCACCTTGAGGCCGTGCTTGCGCAACGACGTGCCGGTTTCGGTGAGGTCGACGATCGCGTCGACAATGTCGGGCACCTTCGCCTCGGTGGCGCCGTACGACGGCACGATCACCGCGTCGACGCCGGCCTTGGCGAAGAACCGCCGGGTCAGCTCGGGGAACTCCGTCGACACCCGCACGCCGTGCGGCAGGTCGGCGCCGGTGGCCGCCGGGTGCTCCTTCGGCACGGCGAGCACGATCTTCACCGGGTTGCTGGTCGCCTTGCTGTACTCCAGCTCGGTGATCGAGACGACGTCGCTGTCGGTCTCGGTGATCCAGTCGCGGCCGGTGATGCCGACGTCGAACAGCCCCTGCTCGACGTACTGCGGGATCTCCTGCGGCCGCAGGAACATGACGGAGTCGACGCGCGGGTCGTCGATCGACGCGCGGTAGTCGCGGTCGGACCCGCGGCGCACCGCGAGGTCGGCCGCCTCGAACAGCGACAGCGTGGCGGACTCCAACGAGCCCTTCGGGAGGACGAGCGAGAGCACTTCAGCTCCGGATGGTGTCGAGGGTGAGCAACGTCTCCAGGACCGCGCGAACGGCTTCCCGGCCCTTGTCGAGCCGTTCGCGCGCCTGATGCTCGTCGTCGACCGTGAGGACGCCGAAGCCGACCGGCTTGCCGGAGTCCAGCGACACCCGGACGCAGCCGTCGGTGACCGCGCGGCAGACGTAGTCGAAGTGCGGGGTGCCGCCGCGCATGACGACGCCGAGCGCGACGACCGCGTCGTACGACGCCGCCGCCCGGGCCGCGACGACGGGGATCTCGAACGCCCCCGGCACCCGCAGCACGTCGGCCTCCGCGCCCGCCTCGGCGGTCGCCTTGAGCGCGCCTTCGAGCAGCGCGTCCACGATGTCGCCGTGCCAGCGGCCGGCGACGACCGCGAGGCGCTTCCCCTCGGCGCGCAGCGGCGCCTCGTCGGGCGTCCCGGTGCCGCTCACTGTCCGGCCTCCACGTCGGCCACGGCGCCGGCGTCGGCCACCGCCGCGTCGGCGCTCGCCTCGGTCGGCTCGTCCAGCGCGTCGATCGCGCCGGGCAGGTCGAGGAGGTGGCCGAGCCGCTCCTGCTTGGTGCGCAGGTACGCGATGTTGTCCGGCGTCGGCGTCGTGGTGAGCCCGACGCGCTCGACGATCTCCAGGCCGTAGCCCTCCAGGCCGGCCCGCTTGCCGGGGTTGTTCGTGAGCAGCCGCATGGTGCGGATGCCGAGGTCGACCAGGATCTGCGCGCCGGTGCCGTAGTCGCGCGCGTCGGCGGGCAGGCCGAGCTGGAGGTTCGCGTCGACGGTGTCCGCGCCGGCGTCCTGGAGCTGGTACGCCTGGAGCTTGTGCATCAGCCCGACGCCGCGCCCCTCGTGGCCGCGGACGTAGAGCACGACGCCGCGACCCTCGGTCGCCACGGCCTCCAGCGCGTTGTCGAGCTGGGTGCCGCAGTCGCAGCGGGTCGAGCCGAACACGTCGCCGGTGAGGCACTCCGAGTGCACGCGGACGAGGACGCGCTCCCCTTCGCCGATGTCGCCGCGGACGAGCGCCACGTGCTCGACCCCGTCGAACGTCGACCGGTAGCCGTACGCGGTGAACTCGCCGTGCCGGGTCGGGATGCGGGCCTCGGCGACGCGTTCGACCTGCTTCTCGAAGCGGCGGCGGTGCGCGATGAGGTCGGCGATCGAGATGAGCGCCAGGCCGTGCTCGTCGGCGAACGCGCGCAGCTCCTCCAGCCGTGCCATGTCGCCGTCGTCCTTCTGCGACACGATCTCGCAGAGCACGCCGGCCGGCCGCAGCCCGGCCATCCGGGCGAGGTCGACGGCCGCCTCGGTGTGGCCGGGGCGGCGCAGCACGCCGCCCTCCTTGGCCCGCAACGGCACCACGTGGCCGGGCCTGGTGAAGTCCTCCGGCCGCGCTTCGCCGTCGGCGAGCAGCCGCATCGTGCGCGCCCGGTCGATCGCCGAGATGCCGGTCGTCACGCCCTCGCGCGCGTCGACGGAGACGGTGTACGCCGTGCCGCGCTTGTCCTGGTTGACGTGGTACGCGGGCGGCAGCTCGAGCCGGTCGCAGTCCGCCTCGGTCAGCGGCACGCAGATGTAGCCGGACGTGTAGCGGACCATGAACGACACCAGCTCCGGCGTCGCCATCTCGGCCGCGAAGATGAGGTCGCCCTCGTTCTCGCGGTCCGCGTCGTCCACGACGACGACCGCCTTCCCGGCGGCGATCTCCGCCACCGCGCGCTCGATCGTGTCGAACTCCGTCATCGTCCGCCCTCCCGAGCGCCCAGCAGCCGTTCGACGTACTTCGCGAGCACGTCGACCTCGATGTTCACCGGGTCGCCCGGCTTCTTGTGCCCCAGCGTGGTCAGCTCCAGCGTCGCCGGGATCAGCGACACCGTGAACTCCTCCTCGCCCGCCTCCACCACGGTCAGGCTCACGCCGTCGACCGCCACGGAGCCCTTCTCGACCAGGTAGCGGGCCAGCTCCTTCGGGACGGCGAAGCGGACCACGCCGTCCGGCTCGTGCGCCACGATCGTCGCGACGCCGTCCACGTGGCCCTGCACGACGTGCCCGCCGAGCCGGCCGTCCGGGCGCACCGGGCGTTCGAGGTTGACCGGGTCGCCCGGCTTCAGCGCGCCGAGGCTGGTGCGGCTGAACGTCTCCACCATCACGTCCGCGCCGAACCGGTCGTCGTCCAGGTCGGTCACGGTGAGGCAGCAGCCGTTGACCGCGATGCTGGAGCCGTAGGACGCGTCCTCGACCACGAGCCGGCCGCGCACGACGAGCCGGGTGTCCGTCACCTCGACCACGCGGCCGAGCTCCTCGACGATGCCGGTGAACATCAGGCCCGCCTCCACGTCAGCCGTACGTCGTCGCCGACGCGCGTCACGTCGTCCAGCCGGAAGCGCGGCGCGGCCGCGAGGGTGGGCGCGCCGGCGTTGTCGAGGAGCGGCCGGCCCGCGCCCAGCGCGAGCGGCGCGACGTAGCCCACGACCCGGTCGACCAGGCCGGCGTCCACGAGCGTGCCGGCCAGCTTCGGCCCGCCCTCGACGAACAGGTGCCGCACGCCGCGCTCGTACAGGTGCGCGAGCAGCGCGGGGACGTCGGTGTGGCCGTCGGCGGCGCGCGGCAGCACGACCGCCTCGACCTTGGCGTCGGCCGGCGCCACCGTCGTGGCGACGAGCGTCGGCGCCGCGCCGTCGAGCACCCGCGCGCCCGGCGGCACCCGGAACGTGCTGTCCACCACGACGCGCAGCGGCTGCCGCGCCGCGAGCGTGCCGTCCGGCGCGCGGACCGTGAGGTGCGGGTCGTCGGCGAGCACGGTCGAGATGCCGACGGCGATCGCGTCGCACTCGGCGCGCAGCCGGTGCACGTCGGCCCGCGCGTCGGCGCCGGTGATCCACTGCGACGTGCCGTCCGCCGCGGCGACCCGGCCGTCCAGCGAGGCGGCGTACTTCCAGGTGACGAACGGCCGCCGCTCGCGCACCGCGAGCAGCCACGCCTCGTTCACCAGCGCGGCCTCGCCGGCCAGCGGCCCCTGCTCGCCGACCGTGGGCGGCTGCGTCGGGTCGGCCACGGCCCAGACCACGCGGGCCACGCCCGCGTCGCGCAGCGCGTCGGCGCAGGCGCCGGTCCGGCCCGGCCGTTCGCACGGGGAGAGCGTGGTGTACGCGGTCGCGCCGCGCGCCCGCGGACCCGCCGCGCGGAGGGCGACGACCTCCGCGTGGTCGCGGTCGGCGTAGACGTGGAAGCCCTCGCCGACGACCTCGCCGTCCGGCGCGACGAGGACGCAGCCGACGGTGGGGTTGGGCGCCGTGCGGCCGAGACCGAGCCGGGACAGCGCGACGGCACGGCGCATCGCCTCGACGTCGTCCACGGCCCACCTCCCTCGACTGCTCCAGGGAGTACGGGCACGCTCGCGCGAGCCCGCGCGCTGCCTCTCATCCGGACTGTGACCGTCGGCCCAGGACTTCCACCCCACGACGACGCGTCGCGTCGCCGCGAGGGCCCCGCGAGGGGCACCTGGTCCACCGTCCGCCGGCTGCGGACGGGTCGCGGGCTTTCACCGCCGGTTCGGACTTTCGCCGAGCCCCGGAGCGCACGTGCAGCGTCCAGTGTCGCACGGCGCGCGAGCGCGGCCGAACGGCGTTCTACTGGGGCGGCGTGCCGCGCCGGTCGACCGCGACGAACGAGCCGACGGTCGCCTTGGCGACCTTCTTCATCTCGGTGGCGACGTCGACGACCTCGCGCTTGTCGGCGAACATCCGGTTGCCCGACATCGCGACGCCGATGGAGACCGATACGAGCGGGAACCGCCGCGCCTTCCCCTGGCGGTCGGTCACCTCGATGTAGCCGCGGTCGGCGTCGTCCTGGTCGTGCAGCCGCGGCACGGAGTTGTCGAACACGTCGATGATCCGCTTCGCCAGCAGCTCGGCCTGCTCGGGCAGGCTGACGAGGACGAAGTCGTCGCCGCCGATGTGCCCGAGGAACGGCGCCGGCTCCCCCGCCTCCATGACCGCGCGGCGCGCGGCGGTGGCGAGCAGCGTGATGACCTCGTCGCCGCGCAGGAAGCCGTAGCAGTCGTTGAACGCCTTGAAGTTGTCCAGGTCGACGTAGAGGACCGCGAACGGCTCGGCCTTGGTGACGCGCTCGGCCAGCTCCTCCTCGATCCGGTGGTTGCCGGGCAGGCCGGTGAGCGGCGAGACCGCGCGCATCTCGGCGTTGCGGCGCAGGGTGGAGCGGACCCGCGCGACGAGCTCGAGGGTGTCGAACGGCTTGATGATGTAGTCGTCGGCGCCGGCGGTGAGGCCGACCACCTTGTCCGCGGACAGCGACTTCGCGGTCAGCATGATGACCGGCAGGTTCGCGGTGGCGGGGTTGGCGCGCAGCCGGCGGCACAGCTCGACGCCGTCCACCTTCGGCATCATCACGTCGAGCAGCACGAGGTCGGGCGTCTCGGCGTCGATCGACTGCTCCGCCTGCTCGCCGTCGTGCGCGACGCGGACGTCGAAGCCCTCCAGCCGCAGGTTGATCTCGATGAACCGCGCGATGTCGGTGTCGTCGTCGACGACCAGCACGGTCGCCATCAGGCAGCCACCCCCGCCCGGTCGGCGGCGGCCTTGATGGCCGCCCCGGCCGCTGCCGGGTCGGCCGCGTCGAAGACCGCGGACCCTGCCACGAACACGTCTGCTCCCGCCTCCGCGCACCGCGCCGCCGTGTCGGCGTTGATGCCACCGTCCACTTCGAGCCACAAGTCGAGCCCGCGGTTCGCGATCGCCCGGCGCGCCTCGGCGACCTTCGGCAGCGCCTCCGCGATGAACGACTGGCCGCCGAACCCTGGTTCCACGGTCATCACGAGCACCATGTCGAACTCGGACAGGATGTCCTCGTACGGCGCCAGCGGCGTCGCCGGCTTCAGCGCGAGGCCCGCGCGGCCACCGGCGGCGCGGATCGCGCGCGCGGTCTGGACCGGGTCGTCCGCCGCCTCGACGTGGAACGTCACGATCGAGGCGCCGAGCTCCACGTAGCCGGGCGCCCAGCGGTCCGGGTCCTCGATCATCAGGTGCAGGTCGAGGGGCAGTGCCGTCGCCCTGCGCAGGCTCGCGACGACGACCGGGCCGAGCGTGAGGTTCGGCACGAAGTGGTTGTCCATCACGTCCACGTGCAGCAGGTCCGCCACCTCTTCGACCCGCGCGGCCTCGTCCGCCAGGCGTGCGAAGTCGGCCGAGAGGATGCTCGGCGCGAGGCGGTTGGGCAAGCAGGACTCCAAGCCGTGGGCAGGCGGATGTGACCTGTTCGTCAGTCTAGCGACGAATCGCGTCCCGACCGGCGAAGAACGGCCACGAACATCGCGTCCGTGCCGTCCACGTGCGGCCAGAGCTGGCGGGTCGAGAGCACGTCGGCGCCGGTCACCGTGGCGAGCACGTCGCGGGTCTCCGCGAGGTGCGGCGAGCAGACCACGTAGACCACCGTGCCGCCCGGCCGGGCCGCCTCCACCGCCGCCGCGAGCAGCTCGCGTTGCAGCGCCTGGAGCGGCGCCACGTCCTCCGGACGGCGCCGCCAGCGCGCCTCGGGCCGCCGGCGCAGCGCGCCGAGGCCGGTGCACGGGGCGTCGAGCAGCACGCCGTCGAACGTCCCCGGCCGCCACGGCCCGCGCCGCCCGTCCGCCGCGACGGCGGTGGCCTCCCGGGCGCCGGCGAGGTTGCCGGCGACGAGGCGCGCGCGGTGCGGGTGCACGTCGTTCGCGACGAGCCGGCCCTCGACGGTGGCGCGCAGCAGCGCGGCCTTGCCGCCGGGCCCCGCGCACAGGTCGAGCACGTCGTGGCGGCCGGGGCCGAGCGCCTCGGCCAGCGCGAGCGCGGCGACCTGGCTGCCCTCGTCCTGCACGCCGGCGTCGCCGGACCGCACCGCCGCGACGCCGTCCGGGTCGCCGCCCCTCAGCCGCACCGCGTACGGCGAGAGCGGTCCTGGTTCCGCCTCCAGGCCGGCGGCGCGGCAGGACGCGAGCAGCGCGTCGCGGGTGATCCGGCGCGCGACGAGGTGGACCTCGGGGCGGGTGTCGTCGGCGAGCAGCGCCGCGCGCGGGTCGCCGCCGAGCGCGTCGGCGAACGCCTCCACGATCCACCGCGGGTGCGCCGTCTCGACGGCGAGCGCGTCCACCGGGTCGGCCGGCAGCCCCAGGTCGCCGTCGCGGGCCGCGACCTTGCGCAGCACGGCGTTGACGAACTTCGACGCGCCGATCCCCGCGACCGACCGGGCCAGGTCGACGCTGGTCGACACGGCGGCGTGCGTGGCGACCCGGGTGCGCAGGAGCTGGTACGCCCCGAGCCGGAGCACGTCGCGGACCTGCGGGTCCATCTCGGCCACCGGGCGGGTCGACACCAGGCCGAGCACGTGGTCGAGCGTGCCGAGCGCGCGCAGCGTGCCGTAGCCCAGCTCGGCGGCGAACGCCCGGTCGCGCTGGTCGAGCCCGCGGACCAGCGTGGGCAGCAGGAGGTTGGCGTACGCGTCGCGCTCGTCGACGGCGCGCAGCAGGTCGTACGCGACCCGGCGCGGGTCGCTCACCCGAACGCGCCGTCGGTGACGCGCACGCCGCGCGCCCAGTCGGTCGCTGGCATCGCCCGCTTGCCCTCGAGCTGCACGTCGCCGAGCCGCACCGGGCTCGTCGCGGTGCCGACGAGCACGTCGCGCCTCGACACCGCGAACGCCCCCGGCGCCAGCGGCTCCGCGCCCTCGGCGACGGTGAGCGGGGCGAGACGCAGCCGGCGCCCCTCCCAGGTCGTCCACGCGCCGGGCGCGGGCGTCGCGGCGCGCACCAGCCGGTCCACGTGCCGGGCGGGCTTCGTCCAGTCCACGCGGACGTCGTCCGGGTTGAGCTTGGGGGCGAACGACACCCCGTCGGCCGGCTGCGGCACCGCGCGCAGCTCGCCGCTCTCCAGGCCGTCCACGGTGGCGAGCAGCAGCCGCGCGCCGCTGTCCGCGAGGCGTTCGAGCAGGTCGCCCGAGGTGTCGGCGGGCCGGATCTCCTCGGTCACCACGCCGAGCACCGGGCCGGTGTCGAGCCCCTCCTCCAGCACGAACGTCGTCGCGCCGGTCAGCTCGTCGCCGTGCAGGATCGCGTGCTGCACCGGCGCGGCGCCGCGCCAGGCGGGCAGCAGCGAGAAGTGCAGGTTGACCCAGCCGTGCCGCGGGATCGCCAGCGCGTCCGGCGGCACCAGGGCGCCGTACGCGACGACCGGGCAGCAGTCCGGCGCGAGGTCGCGCAGCGCGGCCTGGAACCCCGGCTCCCGCGGCGAGCGCGGCTGCAGCACCGGGACGCCCGCCTCGTCGGCGAGCCGCGCGACCGGCGACCGGGTCTCCCGGCGGCCGCGGCCGGCCGGCGCGTCGGGGCGGGTGACCACGGCGGCGACCTCGTGCCGCGAGCCGAGCAGCGCGCGCAGCGACGGCAGCGCGGGGGCGGGCGTGCCCGCGAAGACGAGCCTCAGCGCCGTTCCCCTCTTAGCTGATGACGCCGTACATGGGGTGCGGCGACTGCTTCACGACCGGCGGCTGCGCCCACTCGGCCTCGCGGATCGCCTTCATGGCGGCCTTCTTCGTCTCCGGGTCGAGCAGGTCCACGAAGATCACGCCGTCGAGGTGGTCGGTCTCGTGCTGGATGCAGCGGGCCAGCGTCTCGCCGCCCTCGATCGTCACCGGGTCGCCGTACATGTTGAACCCGGCGGCCACGACGTTGGCCGACCGCTTCAGCGGGAACGACAGCCCGGGCAGCGACAGGCACCCCTCGTCGCCGTCCTGCTCCTCCGCGGAGCGCGTGACGATGACCGGGTTGACCAGGTGGCCGACGGTGTCGTCGACGTCGTAGGTGAACACCCGCAGGCTGACACCGATCTGCGGCGCCGCCAGGCCCGCGCCGGGGGCGGCGAGCATGGTGTCCGTCAGGTCCTTGACGAGCGTTCGCAGCTCCTTGTCGAACGTCGTCACCGGCTCGCACGGCGTGCGCAGCACCGGGTCACCGAGGAAGCGGATCTGCTGGATCGACACCCGACGAGTCTACGGGTCACGGCGCGGTCCCGGATCGGTAACGCCCCCTGTCCGCGGCCCGGCCACGCGCCTACCGTCCGGCGGCATGCGCCTCGCCGCCGCCGCCGTCGCCGCCGCCCTGCTCGTCACGTCGTGCTCGGCCGAGCACGGGCCACCGGCGGACCGCCGGGTCCGCCAGGAGGTGCTGACCGACGTCGAGGCGGCCGAGGGGACGAAGGCGTTCGGGGACCCGGCGGCGCTCGCGTTCGCCGCGAACGGCGACCTCTGGGTCGGCAACTACGAGTCCAGCACGCTCGCCCGCTACCCCGCCGACGCCATCAAGGCGTGGGGCACTCCGGACGCCGCGACCGTGATCGAGGGCGGCGCGATCAAGGGCCCGAACGCGATGGTGTTCGACGCCCACGGCTACCTCTGGGTCGCGATGTACGACGGCGACCGGGTCGCCGGCTTCACGCCCGCGGACCTGGTGGCCGGCCGCCCGCCGAGCCTGGTGCTGCCCGATCCCGGCGGCGTGCTGCGCAAGCCGGCCGGGGTGGCGCTGGACGCCGACGGCAACCTCTGGGTCGCCAACGCCGGCGTGGGCCACCTGGTCCGCTACCCGCGCCGCGGCGGCCTGGAGGCGGGCACCGCGCGGCCGGACGTGGTGCTCGACGTGGTGGACGCCGGCTGCCAGGGCGTGGGCGTCCGGGACGGCCTGCTCTGGCTGGGCTGCCCGGACGTCGACACCGCCTACGCCTACGCGCTGCCGGCGAAGTCGGGCCGGCCGGCGGTCCGGACGACGTACGAGTGGCAGGGCCGCTGCGGGCCCGTCCAGTTCGCCCCCGCGCCCGACGGGACGTTCGCGGTCGCCTGCTACCACACCGGGAGCGTGACCCCGTTCGAGGGCGGGGCCGGGCCGAGCGCGCCGGGCGCGCCGTTCGTGCGCGGCAGGCAGGCCCAGGTGCTGACCCACGTGCACGGCATCGCGTACGACGCGGAGGGCGCGCTGTGGGCCGGCACCAACCTCAACGTCATCGTGCGCTACGCGCTGGACGCGACGAGCGGCTTGCCCGCCGTCGTCCTGCGGCCGAAGGCGGCGCCGTTGCCGTCGATCTCCTCGGCCGAGCTCTCCGCCGGCTAGACGAGCGTCAGCGGGTCGAGCTCGACCCGGGCCGGGTCCGGCGCCTTGCGCGCGCTGCGCTGCGCGAGCGCGGCCTTGAGCGCGGCGGCGAGGTCGCGGCCGTGCTCGTGCGGCACCCGCACGAGCGCCCGCTCGCCGTCGCCGTACGGCACCGGCCCGAGCACGTCGACCCCCTCCGGCAGCAGCGCGAGCACCTCCGCGACCGCGGCGGGCGTCCCGTCCACCGCCGCGATGCGGACCGCCGGGGGGAACGCGAGCGCGGCGCGTTCGGACAGCTCGCGGCGGGCATGCCACCCCGCGTCCCAGCGCAGCAGCGCCTGGACCGGCGGCAGCGCCGCGTCGGCCATCACGACGACCCGGCCGGCCGGCCGGGCGAGCGCGGCGGCGTTGGCCCAGCGGCGCAGCGCCTCCTCGGCGGAGCGCAGGTCCGGCCGGGCGAGCAGCGCCCAGCCGTCGAGCAGCAGCACGGCGCCGTAGCCGCCGTCGGCCACCGGCTCCGCGCCGGGCGTCGCGACGACGAGCGCCGGCTTGGCGTCCACCGTCGCGAGCACGTGGTCCCGGTCGCTGGTCCGCACCGGCACGCCGGCGAACGCCCGCCCCAGCTCCTCCGCGGTCCGCCGCGAGCCCGTCACCGACGCGCGGAGCGTGCGGCCGTCGCAGGCGCCGCACCGCCAGTCCGCGGCGGGGCGGCCGCACCAGCGGCAGTGCGGCACCTCCCCCGCGCCCCGGCCGAGCGGGCCGCGGCAGTGGCCGCACCGGGCGGGCGTCCGGCACTCCGCGCAGGCGAGGCCGGGCTGGTAGCCGGCGCGCGGGACCTGGACGAGCACCGGCGCCCCGGCGGCCAGCGCCTCGCGCGCGGTCCGCCAGGCCAGGGTGGGCAGCCGCGCGGAGGCCGCGGCGGGGTCGCGTTCGAGCTCCACGTCGCCACCCGCGACGGCCACCCGGGGTGCCACCCGGCGGACGGTCGCCCGCGGCGCGCGCAGCGGCCTTGCCCAGCCGGTGTCCACCAGCCGGAACGCCTCCGCGCTCGGCGCGTGCCCGCCGACCAGCAGCCCCGCGCCCTCGCGGTGCGCGCGCAGCGCGAGCACGTCGCGGACGTGCGGGTACGGCGCGCGCGGCTCCTTGTGCAGGTCGTCGCCGTCGTCCCAGCACACCGCGAGGCCGAGGTCGGCGACCGGCGCCCAGGCGGCCGCGCGGGTGCCGACCACGCAGCGCGTCGCGCCGCGGCGGACCGCGAGCCAGCGCCGGTAGCGCTCCGCCGGGCCCAGGTCGGCGGTGAGGGCGGCGTACGGCACCAGGCCGTCGAGCGCCGCGCACACCCGCGCCAGGTCGCGCGCGTCCGGCACCACGACGACCGCGCCCCGCCCGGCCGCGACGGTCACCGCCGCCGCGGCGGCCACCAGCGCCGGCCAGTCGCCGCCGGGCAGCGCCTCCCAGACCGCCCGCGGCGCCCGCCCCTCGGCGAGCGCCGTGACGAACGCCGCCCCGTTGTCGTACGCGTCCCACCCGCTCGCGTCGGGCGCCGCCGGCGCCGGCTTCGGCCCCGGCTCGCGCGCTGGCTCCTTCTCGACCCGCGCGTGGCGGGGCGGGACCGCGAGGCGGACGACGTCGACGAACGACCCCGCCCAGCGGTCCGCGACGTCGCGGCAGAGCCCGGCGATCTCCGGCGACAGCAGCGGCTCCGCCGTCACCGACCTGGCGACGGGCGAGAGCCTGGCCAGGTCGCTGGACGACTCGCGGGAGAGCACCCACCCGTCCACCAGCCGCCCGGCGAAGCGGACCCGCACCTTCGCGCCGGGCACGACGGCGGCGTCGAGGGCCTCCGGGACGGCGTAGTCGAACGGCCGGTCGAGGTGTGCCAACGGCACGTCGACCGCGATCCGCGCGACGGGGCTCTCCACGGGGAGCGTTGTACCGCGCGCCTGTGACACGCCGTTTCCCGGCTGCCCGCCACGCCGCCGCCTGCGCACCTCGCCCGGGACGACCCGCCGTAGGGCCCGTTCCGTGAAGATCGTCACGCGGGCAGGTGCGGCCCGGACTTCACAGATCGACCCGCGCCACGCCGATCGAACCGCGCCGCGCCGATCGAGCCGCCCAGCGCCGATCGAGCCGCGCCGCGCTACGCCCCCGCCGCCGCCTTCAGCGCGTCCGCGCGGTCGGTCGACTCCCAGGGGAACTCCTTCTCGTCCCGCCCGAAGTGGCCGTACGCCGCCGTCTTCGCGTAGATCGGCCGCAGCAGGTCGAGGTCGCGGATGATCGCGGCCGGCCGCAGGTCGAAGACCGTGTCCACGGCCTCCTGGATGCGCTCCAGCGCGACGTTCTCGGTCCCGAAGCAGTCGACGTAGAGCGACACGGGGTGCGCCTTGCCGATCGCGTACGCGACCTGCACCTCGCACCGCGACGCGAGCCCGGCCGCGACGACGTTCTTCGCGACCCAGCGCATCGCGTACGCCGCCGAGCGGTCCACCTTGGACGGGTCCTTGCCGGAGAACGCGCCGCCGCCGTGCCGGGCCATGCCGCCGTACGTGTCCACGATGATCTTGCGACCGGTCAGGCCCGCGTCACCCATCGGACCGCCGATCTCGAACCGGCCGGTCGGGTTCACCAGCAGCCGGTACCCCTCGGTGTCCAGGCCGAGGCCCTCGAGCTCGGGCGCGATGACGTGCTCGCGCACGTCCGGGGTCAGCAGCGACTCGAGCGAGATGTCGGCGGCGTGCTGCGACGACACGACGACCGTGTCCAGGCGGACCGGGCGCAGGCCGTCGTACTCGATGGTCACCTGGGTCTTGCCGTCCGGCCGCAGGTACGGGATGGTGCCGTCCTTCCGCGTCGTCGCCAGCCGGCGGGCGAACCGGTGGGCC
>DASVPJ010000031.1:0-12435 GCA_036382875.1 Mycobacteriales bacterium | reverse complement strand
AAACGCTCACCCGGCCGGGGGTGGGGGGCGGAATTTGGCCCGGTCCGGGCGACTTGTTACAGTTCGGTCACGGCGTCCCCCTAGGGGGGCGTTCGTCCGGCCGCGCGGGGGGCCCGTTCCTCGGGATCGCGCGGCTGCCGTACGTCCCAGACCGGAAGGCTCTCGCGCGTGCGCTCTCGCTCGCTGTTCGTCCGCCATGCCCCGCTCCGCCGGCTCCGCCGGCGGCTGCCCTCCACCGGCATCCTCGGCCCGCTCGCGGTCGCCGTCGTGCTCGCCGTCGCCGGCAGCCAGCTCGACGAGAACGCCACCCGCGCCGCCGCCGCGCGCACCGCGGCCGCGCCGCCGGCGGTCACCCTCGACGTCCCGGTGCGCGGCCTCGGCGTCGCCGACTTCCCGGAACGGGTCGTCCGCGGCACCACGATCCCGAGCAGCGCGCTCGCCGCGAAGGCCCCGGCCCGCACGCCGGCCCGGGCGAGCCGTTCGCGCACCCGCCCGCCCGCGCCGCGCAAGGCGTGGGTCCGGTCCTGCAACGGCCCGTTGACGTCGTACTTCGGGATGCGCTGGGGCCGGATGCACAAGGGCCTCGACTTCGGCTGCTCCTACGGCGCGCCGATCTTCGCCGCCTCCGACGGCGTCGTGACGTACGCCGGCCCGGAGGGCGGCTACGGCCGCCTCGTCACGATCCGCCACGACGGCGGCTGGGTGACGGCGTACGGCCACATGTCGCGCTTCGCGGTCCGCTCCGGCCAGCGCGTGCGGGCCGGGCAGGTGATCGCGTACGTCGGCTCGGCCGGCCACTCGACCGGGCCGCACCTGCACTTCGAGGTCCGCACCGCCGCAGGGGGCTGGATCAACCCCCTGCCGTTCCTCCGCGCCAGAGGCGTGAGGGTCTAAGGGGGAGCCCCGCCGCGTCCAGGGCGGCGGGTCGCAAGGCGGAGGAGGAGCCGATACTGGTGGTATCGGCGACGACGACAACGCCGCGAGCCGTCGCTCTGGGCGTGGCGTCATAACGCAACGAACGCGGCTGGCCCCACCCCCGGGGGACCAGCCGCGTTCGCATCTGCGGGGTTCGGCGCCTGCCACACCGCCCCACGTGCCACCCGAGCGGGGTCCGCGACCGGCGTCCTGCCCGGGAGGCCGGTCGCGCCCTACGGTGCGGCCATCAGGGGGGCTGAGGGGCCGCGGCGCCGGCCGTCGGTGGGTGGCCGGCTGTGTCACTCGGGTGTTCGCGCGTGCGCGACGGGAGATACACGGCGGGAGCACGGCCTGATTACAGGTTCGTCCCAGAAAATTTTCCGGCGGGTCCGGCGGCCTCCGGTACGGCACCCTGACCCGGTGACGCATCCGGTCGTGCTCGCGGCGCTCGCGGTCCTGCTGCTCAACGACCACGTCCTCAAGCACGCCTGGCCGGGCCCGGTCACCGGCAAGCTCTCCGACGTCGCAGGCCCGGTCGTCGCCGCCGCGCTGCTGGGCGCGCTGGCCCGCCGGCTGTCGCGCCGCGCCGAGGCGGCGGCCTGGCTGGCGGTGGCGGTGGCGTTCGCGCTGCTCAAGGCGGTGCCGCCGCTCAACGCGCTGGTGCCGGCGGCCGGCGTCGCGGACGCGACCGACGTGGCCGGGCTGGTGGCGCTGCCGTTCGCCTGGCGCGCGACCCGCCGGCCGCCGCCGTGGCGGCCGCGGGTGGCCTGGCGCGCGGCGGCGGTCGTGGCCGCCGTGCTGGCGGTCACGGCGACGTCGAGGGTCGAGCCGCCGGCCGTGCTGCGCGTCCACACCGTCGACGGCGTGGTGGTGGCGTACGGCCGGAGCGAGTGGGGCACCGCGTACCGGTGGGCGAGCGGCGACGGCGGCCTGCGCTGGGTCCCCGTCACCGGCGAGGAGCCGCCGCTGCCGGACGCGCGGAGCCGGGCCTGCTCCGGCGAGCGCTGCTACGACGTGAGCAACGGCCTGCTGCGCCAGTCCGGCGACGGCGGCCGGACCTGGCAGCGGGCGACCGACCTGCCCGCGCCGGTGACGGTGTACGACGTGACGTTCGCCGGCCGGGCCGTCGTCGTGGCGGCCGGCCAGGACGGCGTCCTCCGGCGCGACGGGCCCAACGCCTGGCGGCTGCTGGACCCCGACGACGAGGACCCGACGCAGCCGTCGTTCACGGCGTTCCTCGTGCGGGGCAGCGTGTTCGCCGGCGTGCTGATGCTCGGGCTGCTGGGGATCTGCTGGCTGTTCCTGCTCGTGGCGGACCGGACGGTCAGAGCTTCTCGACCGGCGCGTAACGCAGCAGCAGGCGCTTGGTCCCCACCTCTCCCCCGAACGCGATCGTCGCCTCGGCGGAGTCCCCGGCACCGGCGGTAGCGACCACGGTCCCGACGCCGAACGCGTCGTGGTTGACCCGGTCCCCCGCCGCCACCGCGATGATCGGCCGCAGGCCCACGCCGGGCCGCGCCGAGGGGCGGCCGCCGCCGGACGCGAGCGTGCGCGCCATCGTCGCCATCGCCGGCTCCGGGCGCCCCGACCACTCGACGAGGTCCGGCGGCACCTCGTCGAGGAACCGCGACGGCGGGTTGTACGACCCCGCGCCCCACGCCGTCCGGTGCTGCGCCCGGGAGAGGTACAGCCGCTCGCGCGCGCGGGTGATGCCGACGTAGGCGAGGCGGCGCTCCTCCTCCAGCTCGGCCGGGTCGCCGAGCGCCCGCATGTGCGGGAACACGCCGTCCTCCAGGCCGGTCAGGAACACGACCGGGAACTCCAGCCCCTTGGCGTTGTGCAGCGTCATCAACGTCACCACGCCGGCCGACGAGTCGATCTCGTCGGCGTCCGCGACGAGCGAGACCTGCTCGAGGAACTCCTGCACCGAGCCGTTCTCGACGCGCTCCTCGAACTCCCGCGCGACGCCCACGAGCTCCTGCAGGTTCTCGATACGGCCCTCGGCCTCGATCGGGTTCGCCTCGTCGGCCTCCAGCTCGGCGAGGTAGCCGGTGCGCGCCAGCGTCATCTCCAGCACCGCCGACGGACCCTCCGGCAGCGCGGCGCGCAGGTCCGCGACGAGCGCGGTGAACTCCTTGATGCTCTTGGCGGCGCGGGTGTTGAGGCCGGGGGCCTCGTCGCAGCGTTCGAGCGCCTCGGCGTAGGTGATCCGCTCCCGCGACGCGAGCGCCTCGACGCACGCCTCGGCGCGCTCGCCGATGCCGCGCCTGGGGACGTTGACGATGCGCCGCAACGACACCGTGTCGGCCGGGTTCACCAGCACCCGCAGGTACGCCAGCAGGTCGCGGACCTCGCGCCGCTCGTAGAAGCGGACGCCGCCGACGACGCGGTACGGCAGGCCGACCCGGACGAAGACCTCCTCGAAGACCCGCGACTGCGCGTTGGTCCGGTAGAACACCGCGACGTCGTTGGGCCGCGCCAGGTCCTCGTCGCAGAGGCGGTCCACCTCCTGCGCGACGAACGCCGCCTCGTCGTGCTCGTTCTCCGCGACGTAGCCGCGGATCTTCTCGCCGTCGCCCTGGTCGCTCCACAGCCGCTTGGGCTTGCGGTTGGGGTTCTTCGTGATGACCGCGTTGGCCGCGTTGAGGATCGTCTGCGTGGAGCGGTAGTTCTGCTCCAGCAGGATGACGGTGGCGTTCGGGTAGTCCTCCTCGAACTGGAGGATGTTGCGGATCGTCGCGCCGCGGAACGCGTAGATCGACTGGTCGGCGTCGCCGACCACCGCCAGCTCGCCGGTGTCGCCCACCAGCTCGCGCACCAGCACGTACTGCGCGTGGTTGGTGTCCTGGTACTCGTCGACGAGCACGTGCGCGAACCGGCGGCGGTAGTGGTCGGCGACGTCCGGGAAGAGCTGCAGCAGCTCGACGGTGACCATGATCAGGTCGTCGAAGTCCATCGCGTTCGCCTCGCGCAGGCGGCGCTGGTACATCCCGTACGCCTCGGCCGCGCGGCGTTCGAGGTCGCTGCCGGCGGACTGCGCGGCGGTCTCCCAGTCGACCAGGTCGTTCTTCCAGTTGCTCACGACGTGGGACAGCGTGCGCGCCGGGTACCGCTTCGGGTCGAGGTCGAGGTCGCGGGCGCAGAGCGTCATCAGCCGCTGCGAGTCGCCCTGGTCGTAGATCGTGAACGTGCTCTTGTAGCCGAGCCGAGCGGCCTCGCTGCGCAGCAGCCGCACGCAGGCCGAGTGGAACGTGCTCACCCACATCGACTTCGCCCGCGGGCCGACGAGGTGCGCGACGCGCTCCTTCATCTCGCCGGCCGCCTTGTTGGTGAACGTGATCGCGAGGATCTGGCCAGGCTGCACGTCGCGCTCGGCGAGCAGGTACGCGATGCGGTGCGTCAGCACCCGCGTCTTGCCGGAGCCGGCGCCGGCCACGATCAGCAACGGCGTGCCCGCGTGCGTCACCGCCTGGCGCTGCTGCGGGTTGAGGCCGTGCAGCAACGCGTCCACGTCGAGGCGTGCACGGGGCCGGGGCGACGACGGCACGAACGCGGAGTCGTCGTCGAAGAGGGTCGTCATCGGTACCGCCAGTCTACGGTCGCCCGGGCCGGCCGCCGCCCCCCGCGGCGCGCGGCCGCGTCCGCGATCTCCGTCCCCGACTGTGCGAACGGGAAAAGCCGCGAGCCGAGCGGAGGATTCGGCGGCGCCCGCGTAAGTAATGGCGAAACGTCGCCAAGCCCGGCGACGTTCGCCAAGGGGAGGAATTCCAAGAATGCGCAAGCTCGTCACCGCCGCGCTCGTCGCCGTCTCGCTCGCCACGACCGCGGGCATCGCCTCCGCGGCCGTCGCGGAGAAGTGCCCCGACGGCTACGTCGGCGTCGTCGTCGACAACCACGACGTCTGCACCAACATCATCCGCAACATCAAGATCGGCGGCTGACCGCTCCTTCCGCGCCCGGCGCGGCGCGCTCTCGCCGCGCCGGGCCCGAACCCGAAAGGTCAGCCATGCGTCTCGTCTCCACCCTGATCGTGGGCGCCGCGCTCACCGCGTCGGCCTTCGCCGGCGCCGCGAACGCCGCCGTCGCCGGCACCTGCCCGGACGGCTACGTCGGCGTCGTCGTCGACGACCACGACGTCTGCACCAACGGGATCTCGTACTGCCCCAGCGGCTACACCGGCATCGGTGTGGCGGGGCGGAACATCTGCGTCAGCGCGATCAAGATCCAGCACTAGGACGGGCGGCGCGGGTGGCGGCGGGGGGTCGCCGCCCGCGCCGCGGCACGTCCGCCACCCGCCAACCGTCCACCCCAGGAGTCCCCGCGTGAGCATCCGCCCGTTCGTCCTGGCCGCCGCGCTCGCGGCCGCCGCCGCCGTACCCGCCGCGTCCGCGGCGCCGGCCGTCTGCGACACCGGCACCCGCGCCGCCGCGGCGTGCCTGCCCCGCTGCCAGTTCCACCCGATCTGCGACGAGCTGCCGTGGAACGACCTCACCGGCTGATTTCCGCGCCGCATTTCCGGCGCATTTCTTTTATGCCTCGCGGCGCACCAGGTCGCGTTCGAGGATTCGCGCGTTCTGCACGGCGGCCGCGACGATCGGCGTGAACGCCAGCACCACCAGCCGGTCCGCCTCGGTCCACGCGTCGGCCTCGACGGAGTCCACCTGGAGCAGGCCGATGACCCGCCCGCCGGTGATCAGCGGGACGCCGAAGTACGACCGCACGCCGTGTGACGTCGAACGCCGGCGGCGTTCCTCGGTCACGTCCGCGTCGGCCGTGATGTCGGGCAGGTAGCGCGGCTCGCCGGTCAGCGCGATCGAGCCGCCCACGCCGTGGCCGAGCGGCACCCGCATCCGCAACGCCTCCGCCGTCGCGGGCGGGTCGGTGGCGGCCAGCCGCAGGTGCGACGTCTCGTCGATGAGCTGCACCGAGCCGCCGGTGAAGTCGATGAGCTGGCGCAGCGCGGCGAACGTCCGGTCGAGGACGGTCGCCAGGTCCAGCCGGCCGGTGATGTCGCGGGCGAGGTCGAGCAGCAGCCGGTAGCGGCCGTCGTCGTGCCCGCTCGACACCAGCGGGCGGCGCGGGGCGGGCAGCCGCGACACCGACGCGCCGCGCTGCTCGGGCACCGGCACCGGCGCCGCGTCGCTGCGCAGCAGCCCGGGCACGTGGTCGGCGGGCACGGGCCGCGAGAACAGGTAGCCCTGCGCGAGGTCGACGTCGAGGCCGCGCAGCGCGCCGAGGTGCTCGTCGTTCTCGACGCCCTCCGCGACGACGGTGAGGCCGAACGCCCGCCCCATCGCGGTCACGGCGCCGACGATCGCCGCCGAGCGGTCGTCGCGGCCGAGGCCGGACACGAACGTCCGGTCCACCTTCAGCACGTCGACCGGCAGCCGGGTGAGGTAGGTCAGCGACGCGTGCCCGGTGCCGAAGTCGTCGATGGCGATCTGCACGCCGAGGTGGCGCAGCTCGTGCAACGCCGTCACGACCGACTCGACGTTCTGCGTCAGCGCCGTCTCGGTGATCTCCAGGCAGACCGACGACGCGGCCACGCCGGCCGCGGCGAGCGCCGACGCGACGACGGCGGGGAAGCCCGGCTGGGCGAGCTGGCGGCGGGAGACGTTGACGGCGAGGACCGGCCGCGTGCCGTCCCCCAGGCTGGGCCACGACGCCGCCTGGGCGAGCGCCTGGCGCAGCACGAGCGAGCCGAGCTCGAGGATGAGGTCGCTCTCCTCGGCGATCGGCACGAACTCGCTCGGCGGCACCGGCCCCCAGACCGGGTCGGTCCAGCGGACGAGCGCCTCGAAGCCGCGCACCGTGCCGTCCACGAGCCGGATCTCCGGCTGGTACCAGACGGTCAGCTCCTCGGCGCGCACCGCGCGGCGCAGCGCCCCCTCCAGCTCGTGGTGGCGGACGGCGGCCGCCCGCATCGACGGCGTGAACAGCGCGTACGACGCGCCGCCGGCCGCCTTCGCCTGGTACATCGCGGTGTCCGCGTCGCGCAGCAGCGTCTCCGGACCGTCCTCCGGACCCGCGATCGCGATGCCGATGGACGCCGCCGCGTACGACTCGCGGTCGCCCGGCAGCGACACGGGGCGGCGGACGACCTCCATGATCCGGTCGGCCAGCGCGACGGCGGTCGACGCCTCGCGGACGCCGTGCGCGAGGACGACGAACTCGTCGCCGCCGAGCCGCGCGACCACGTCGCCGGGGCGCAGCACGCGGCGCAGCCGGTCGGCGACCTCGACCAGCAGGATGTCGCCGGCCTCGTGCCCCAGCGAGTCGTTCACCCACTTGAACCGGTCCAGGTCGATGAACAGCAGCGCCAGCGGCTCCTGCACGTCGAACGCCGCGCCCATCAGCTCGACCAGCTCGGCGCGGTTCGGCAGGCCGGTCAGCATGTCGTGGCTCGCCTGGTGCGCGAGCTTCGCCTCCACGACCTTGCGCTCGTGGATGTCCTCGACCTGCACGACGAGCCGGTCGCCGTCCTCGGCCACCGCGCGGGACATCGCGATGAGCGCCCAGCGGCCGCGGCCCTCGGCCTGCCGCACCCGGGCCTCGAACCGTGCCCCGGCCGAGTACCCCGCGCGCACCTCGCCGGCGATGCGTTCGAGCTCGGCGCGGGCCGACGGCTCGACCAGGTCCACGAACGGCACCCCGGTCAGCGACTCGCGGTCGTCGCCGAGCAGCGCGGCGAGCGCGGGGTTGGCCGCCTCGACCACGCCACGCGTGCCGTCCACGACGGCGAGCCCGATGGAGGCGTACGCGAACGCGTCGGAGAGCTGGCGCACGCTGTCCCGCTGCTGGGTCGTCTGGTGGCGTACGAGCCGCGCCGCGAGGTGCGCGCCGCCGGCGATGACGAGGGTGAGCACGAACGCCGTCGTCGGCGACGTCTCCCGGCCCGACGCGTCGACGGTCGGCCACACCACGACGGCGAGGTCCACGACCGCCGCGGCGAACGCCGTCGTCACGGGCCCGTAGCGCAGCGCCACCTCGACCAGCACGAACGCGCCGAGCAGCCCGCCGGCGCCCGCGCGGTCGTGGAACGACGCGACGTAGACCACCCAGAAGGCCAGGTCGAACGCCGTCACGACGACGCCGAGGCGCTCCATCGCGACGCGGGTGGGGAACCGCACCGTGACGAAGCCGACGAACGCCGACCACCCCGCGACGGCGGCGTTGACGCCGACCATCCACCCGACCGGCGAGCCCGGCCTGGTGCGCGCGAGCAGGATCACGACGGTGCTCAGCGCGGCCAGGCCGCGCAGCATCGCCATGGTCAGCTCGAAGCGCGCGGCGCCCGCGACGTCGTGCGTCACCACGGGCTGGGCGAGCAGCGACGCCCGCGACCCACCGCCGTTGTTGGCCACGTGCCTCCCCGCCCAGCGCCTAGGCCGAAGGTCCCTGTCCTAGGTCCCTTCCCCTGAAAGGTAGGGAAACCGGGACTCGAACGACATGGCCCGTTCTGACCATTCGTGTTGACTGTGCTCGTGGAGATCGAACGCATCCTCGTCGTCACCGCCCACCCCGACGACGTCGACTTCGGCGCGGCCGGCACCGTCGCGACGTGGACGGCGGCCGGCATCGCGGTCACCTACTGCGTCGTCACGAACGGCGACGCGGGCGGGTTCGACCCGGACGTGCCGCGGTCGGAGATCGCCGGCATCCGGCAGGCCGAGCAGCGCGCGGCCGCCGCGGAGGTCGGCGTCACGGACGTGCGGTTCCTCGGCTACCCGGACGGCCGCCTCCAGCCGACGCTGGAGCTGCGCCGCGACATCAGCCGCGTGATCCGCGACGTCCGCCCGCAGCGCGTCCTGACGCAGAGCCCGGAGCGCAACTACGACCGGATCTACGCGTCGCACCCGGACCACCTCGCGACCGGCGAGGCGGCGCTGTGCGCCGTGTACCCCGACGCGCGCAACCCGTTCGCGCACCCCGAGCTCGCGCGGGAGGGGTACGAGGCCTGGACCGTCGCCGAGACCTGGCTGATGGCCGCGCCCGGGGCGGCGCACGTGGTGGACGTGACCGACGTGTACGACCGCAAGATGGCGGCGCTGCGTTCGCACGTGTCGCAGCTCCCCGGCGTGCCCGGCGAGCTGGACACGATGATGCGCGGCTGGCTCACGCTGAACGCCACCACGGCGGGCCTGCCGGAGGGGCGCCTCGCGGAGGCGTTCCAGCTCATGAACACCGCGTGAACGGACGGCTCGGGGTCCTCGCCGCGACCGGCAGCGCGACGGCGTTCGGCGTCACGATCGTCACCCAGCGCCGGCTCGCCAGGAACGGCCTCTCGGTCGCGACGACGCTCGGGCTGCGCTTCGCGGTGGCGGCGGTGCTGCTGCTGGCGTTCCTCGCGCTGCGCCGCGCCCCGCTGCTGCCGCTGCGCGGCGAGCGGCGGTGGGCGCTCCTGCTCGGCGCGGTCGGCTACGCGGGCGAGGCGGCGCTGTTCTACGCGGCGCTGCAGCGCGGCAGCGCGGGCGCGGTGTCGCTGCTGTTCTACGCGTACCCGGCCATCGTCACGGTGCTGGAGGTCGTGCTGCGGCTGCGGCCGCCGCGGCTCGTGACGTTCGCCGTCGTGCTGCTCTCGACGGCGGGCGCGACGCTGATCGTGGTCACCGGCGACCGGGTGTCGATCTCGGCGGGCGGGGTGGCGTTCGCGCTCGGCGCGGCGGCGTCGTTCGCCTGCTACCTGCTGCTCTCGCAACGCCTCGTCCGCCGCTCGCCCGCGGCGGTCGTCGGCGCGCACGTCGCGCTGGGCGCGGGCGCCTGCATCCTCGCGGCCGGCGCGGCCACCGGCGCGCTGGACGCGTCGCGCGCGGACCTGCCGCTGCTGCTGCTCAACGGCGCCGCGACGGCGGTGGCGTTCGCGCTGCTGTACGCCGCGCTGGCCAACCTCGCGGCCGGCGCCGCCGCGGTCGTGATGACGCTGGAGGCGTTCGTCACCGTCGGGCTGGCGGCGGTCGTGCTGGACGAGCGCATCACGCCGTGGCAGCTCGCCGGCGGCGTGGTCGTCGTGGCCGCCGCGGTCGTCGTCGCGCTCGGCGCGCGCACCCCCGTCGTCGACCCGGAGCTGCCGGTCCCCTAACGCAGGAGGGCGTGCAGCAGCGCGACCAGCGGCGCGAGGAACAGCATGTCGACCATCAGGCTGACCAGCGTCAGCAGCAGCGTGGCGGCGAGCAGCAGCCCGAAGAACGAGAGCCAGCACGGGCTCGTCACCACGACGACCAGGGCGAGCAGCGCGCGCTGGCCGCGCGAGTACGCCGTGCGCGGCAGCGGCGGGACGTCCGCGCCCATCGCGCGGAGCCGGTCGACGCGCGGCCCGGCCGGGGCGTTGAACGTCACCGTGTCGGGGTCCTTCGCGCCGCGCGTCGTGCGCCCGACGACGAACAGGTACGACGCCCACTCGGTGCCGGGCACGACGCCGCCGCGCTGCGCGAGGACGGTCAGCGCGCTTGCCAGCGCGCCGGGGTCGCGGGTGAGCTGGACGGCGGTCGCGTCGGCGAGGTGCTTGCGGGCGCGCCAGGCCCGGCGCAGGAACGGGTTGACGACGAACCAGCCGAACACCATCCGGGTCATCGAGAACGCCAGCCCCGCCGTCAGGAACGGCAGCGTCAGCATCGCCTTGAGCCCCGACGGCGTCGGCTCGGACTCCGTCTCGTCGGTCGTGCCGGCGGTCATCAGCACCCGCGCCGCGGCGGCCGTGTCGTCGGCGCCGGGCCGGCGGAACGCGTAGCGGACGAGCCGCCGCAACGTCCGCCGCGGCGCCCGCTCGCCGGGCGCGCGCAGCACCGTCTCGACCAGGCCGAGCGTCTGGAACACCGACGCGAGCGTGGTGCCGATGCGCAGGTCGCCGTTGCCGACCGAGGCGACGAGGTGGCCGACGACCGCCTGCGTCTCCGCGCGGTCGAGCACCGCGAGCAGCCCGGTCGTGACGACGACCGTCGCGTCGTCCACGTCGGTGCCGACGGCGGCGGCGTTGGGGACGTCCGAGTCGAGCACCATGACCCGCGGCGCCGGGACGCCGGCCGCCGCGGCCATCTCGTCGACGACGTTGCGGAGCTGGCGTTCCTCCAGGTCGCCGCGCGGCTCGCGGGCGCCGAGCGCCAGCACCGCCGTGCCCGAGCCGGCCCGGCCGAACACCCGGCGCACGCCGGCCCAGGCGAGCAGCAGCGCGACCGAGCCGGGCACAACCAGCGCGGCGACCGCGAGGACCGCCTCGGCCGGCGACGTGGCGGCGTCGGCGGGCCCGGTGCCGGAGGACTCGGCGACCCGGCGCAGCGGGTCGGGCATCGCGAGGACGAGGTTGACCAGGTCGAGCACGAGCAGCGCGGCGGCGTAGAGCAGCGGCGACACGACCGCGGCGAGCGGGATGCCCATGAGACCGATCGCCTTGGCCGACAGCAGCGTGAACCAGCCGCTCGCGCGGCGGTGGCGTACCTGCTGGTCGTGGAACGACTCGCGGTCGACGGGTCCCGCGACGGCCACATCCTCGTTCACCGACGTTTTGTAGCAGTTGGGTGAGGTATGAGTCACTTACGGATACACGAGGCGTGGGGCGCACCGCCGTTGAACTGTGTAACCGACACCACTCCCCTCATCGGAAGGACCTCGCATGCGGATCGTTCGCGCGCTGGGCCTCGTGGCCTCCGCCACGGCCCTCGCCACGGCCACCCTGTTCACGCCCGCCTCCGCCGTCATCGGCGGCTCGAACGCGCCCGAGGGCGCGTACCCGTTCATGGCGGCGATCGTGGACAACACGGACTTCCAGTTCTGCGGCGGCAGCGTCATCTCGTCGTCGTACGTGCTGACCGCGGCGCACTGCGTCGAGGGGATCAACGCCTCCAAGGAGGCGATCTACGTCATCACCGGCCGGACGAACCTGTCGAACACGAGCCAGGGCCAGCGCATCCGCGTCTCCGCGATCTCGGTGCACCCGAAGTGGGACGGCAACGCCTGGGACGCCGCGGTGCTGCGCCTCGCGTCGCCGACCACCGCGCCGGCCATCCAGCTCGCGTCCGCCGCTGACGACGCGCTCGAGGCCGCCGGCACGATCGTCCGCGTGACGGGCTGGGGCGACACGCTCCCGACGCTCGGCCTGTTCTCGACCAACCAGCTCCAGTACGTCGACCTCAAGGTCGTCTCCGACAGCCAGTGCGGCACGACGAACATCGGCTTCCACGCGCCGACCGGCGTCTGCGCCGAGGAGCTGCTGAAGGACTCGTGCAACGGCGACTCCGGCGGCCCGCTGTTCTACAACGGCGCCACCCGCATCCAGATCGGCATCGTGTCGTACGGCACGTCGTGCGCGCTGCCGAAGTTCCCGGGCGTCTACAGCGAGGTCAACAACACCGAGATCCGCACGTTCATCAAGAACGTGTCGGGGGTCTAGCTGTCCTGACTCAGTGACTTGGTGACAGCCGGCTGATCGGTGGTCGGCCGCTGAGGGCGGTGTGTGCTCGGCGAGTGTTGTAGTAGGCGAGCCAGGTCGGCAAGGTGTCGGTGCGGTCGCTGTTGGTCGGGTAGGCG
>DASVPJ010000030.1:0-19233 GCA_036382875.1 Mycobacteriales bacterium | reverse complement strand
CGTGCAGGCGCTCACGTCGAAGCAGGTCAACCGGATCATCCTGACCCGACCGGCGGTCGAGGCGGGGGAGCGGCTGGGCTTCCTGCCGGGCACGCTGAACGAGAAGATCGACCCGTACCTGCGGCCGCTGTACGACGCGCTGCACGACATGCTCGACCCCGACTCGATCCCGAAGCTGATGAGCGCCGGCACCATCGAGGTAGCCCCCCTCGCTTACATGAGGGGACGGACGTTGAATGACGCGTTCATCATCCTCGACGAGGCGCAGAACACCTCGCCGGAGCAGATGAAGATGTTCCTCACCCGGCTCGGCTTCGGGTCGAAGATCGTCGTCACCGGCGACGTCACCCAGGTCGACCTCCCGAGCGGCACGCAGAGCGGTCTCAAGGTCGTGCGGGAGATCCTCGACGGGATCGAGGACGTGTACTTCACGCAGCTCTCCAGCGCCGACGTCGTTCGGCACAAGCTGGTGAGCGAGATCGTGGACGCGTACGCGAAGTACGACGCCGAGAACTCCGCCTCCCGCACCACGCCCGCGCGCGGCGACCGGCGGCCGCGCCGGTGAGCGTCTTCGTCGCCAACGAGAGCGGCACGGCGGTAGACGAGGAGCGCCTCGTCGAGCTCGCCCGCTACGTCCTCGACCAGATGGGCGTCGCGCCGATGGCCGAGCTGTCGATCCTGCTGGTCGACGTCTCGGCGATGGAGCAGCTCCACGTCCGCTGGATGAACGAGCCGGGCCCGACCGACGTCATGGCGTTCCCGATGGACGAGCTCGAGGGCACCCGGATGGTCGCGCACCCGGGGGAGGACGCCGAGCCCGAGCCCGCGCTGCTCGGCGACGTCGTGCTCTGCCCCGAGGTGGCCGCGAAGCAGGCCGTCGCGGCCGGCCACTCGATGGAGGACGAGCTGCACCTGCTGTGCACGCACGGCGTGCTGCACCTGCTCGGCTACGACCACGCCGAGCCCGAGGAGGAGCAGCAGATGTTCCGGGAGCAGGCGCGGCTGCTCGCCGCCTGGCACTCGCGGGCCTGACGTGCCGAAGGACACGGGGTCGGTCGCGGTCGCGCTGCTGTTCGTCGTGCTGGCCGGCGCCCTCGCGATGGTCGAGACGGCGATCGCGCGGACGTCGCGGGTGCGGGCGGACGCGTTGCTGCGCGACGGCCGCCGCGGCTCCGAACGCCTGGTCGCGCTCGCCTCCGACGCCCCCCGCTACCTGAACGTCGTCCTGCTGCTCCGGCTCGCGTTCGAGCTGACCGCCGTCGCGATCGTCACGACGATCGTGGTCGACGCGCGCGAGGCGGACACCGGCCGCTGGAGCATCCTCATCGCCGCCGCGCTGATGGTCGTGGTGTCGTTCGTCCTCGTCGGCGTCGCCCCGCGCACGATCGGCGTGCAGCACTCCGACACCGTCGCCCTCGCCGCGGCCGGCGCGGTGATCTGGCTGACCCGGCTGTTCGGCCCGCTGCCGAAGCTGCTGATCCTCGTCGGCAACGCCGTCACGCCCGGTCGCGGCCTGCCCGCCGGGCCGTTCGCGAACGAAGCCGAGCTGCGCGACCTCGTCGACCTCGCCGAGCAGGGCCAGGTCATCGAGGAGGGCGAGCGGGACATGATCCACTCGGTCTTCGAGCTCGGCGACACGCTCGTCCGCGAGGTCATGGTGCCGCGGCCGGACATCGTGTTCATCGAGCGCGGCAAGACCGTGCGGCAGGCGCTCAACCTCGCGCTGCGCTCCGGCTTCTCCCGCATCCCGGTGATCGGCGAGTCGCCGGACGACGTGCTCGGCGTGACGTACCTCAAGGACCTCGTCCGCAAGACCCAGGACGCCCGCGCCGACGACGCGCGCGTCGAGGACTGCATGCGGCCGGCCGCGTTCGTGCCGGACTCGAAACCGGTGGACGAGCTGCTGCGCGAGATGCAGACCGGCCAGATCCACATGGCCGTGGTCATCGACGAGTACGGCGGCACCGCGGGCATCGTCACGATCGAGGACATCCTCGAGGAGATCGTCGGTGAGATCGCCGACGAGTACGACCGCGAGGTGCCGCCGGTCGAGCAGGTGTCCGACGGCGCGATCCGCGTCACCGCGCGGCTGCCGATCGACGAGGTCAACGAGATGTACGGCGTCTCGCTCCCGTGCGAGGACGTGGACACCGTCGGCGGCCTGCTCGCGTCCACGCTCGGCCGGGTGCCGATCCCCGGCGCGACGGTGACGCTGGAGGGGCTGACGTTCGTGGCGGAGTCCGCGAAGGGCCGCCGCAACCGCATCGGCACCGTGCTGATCACTCGGGAGCCCCCGGCGTAGCACCCCACCCGCGCCGCGCTCCCCGCGCTCCCCGCGCACCCGGGGCGCGGCCCCGGGTCGCGCCCCGGGGGCGCGCCCCCGTTGCTGCGAGCGTTTCCTGAAGCGAAGTCGTACCGACGCAACTTCGCTGCAGGAAAGGCTCACGCGGAGGTGCGGGCGAGGGTTGGATCGGCCAGGGCGGCGCGAACGGTCGCGGCGACGACCCCTGGACGGTGGCGTACGTCGGCGGCCGGCACCCGCGGCACGCGCAGGCCGAGCGCGCGCAGCACGACGTCCCGTCCCGCGTCGTCGGCGACGTCGTGGTGCATGCCGTCGATCTCCACGACGAGGTCGCCGTACCGGACGTCGACGCGCCGGTGCCGCCCACCCGGAATCTCCACGATGCTCTGCCGTTCGCCGGGCGGCAGCCCGAACGCCCGCTCGACCTCAATCAGGTAGTCGATCTCCGCCGGGCTCTCGCACCCGGCCGCGACGTGGTCGCACGCCTCCCGGAGCGACGCCGCGTCCCGTACCCAGCGGCCGGTGACCCGGGGAACGTCGCCGCACGTCGTCAGCCCGAGCCGCACGGCCTCGCAGAGCACCGCGCGACGATCGTGGAGGGAGCCCATCGTGGACCAGCTCCACGCCACGGCGAGCGGTGCCGCCTGCACGCGCACTCCGTGTTCGTTCCGACCGCGGAGCACCTCGTCCGCGCAGGTGAACGCGCGCAGCCCCGGGGTCGACCGCACGCGCCTCGGGCGAGGTACGCCGACCGCGGGTGCGAGCGGTGGCGGGTACGCCGTCCCGAACGCGAGCGCCGACTCGCCCACGAGCGTGGCGCCGCGCCCGCCGTACCGGACGGCGCCGCGACACGCCAGGACGAAGCCGTGCTCCGTCACCGGCGGCACGGCGTACGTGCGGTGGAACAGCCGCACGAGCTGCCCGTTGCGGCGCAGCGTCGCGATCGCGTTGCGGTCGTAGCCCGCGCGCTCCAGCTCGGCCGCGATGACGACGCGTCCGTGCCGGTCGGCGAGCTCGTCCAGGGTCATCCGTCGAGCGTGCCGCGCGCGTCCTGTGGATGACCGCCCGCGACCACATCTGTGGACAACCCGCCGGCCCAGCAAGCCCGCCCCCCGCCCCGGCGGCCGCGGCGGCCACGCGGCCGTGAGCGTTTCCTGCAGCGAAGTCGTCGTGGCGAACGTTCGCTGCAGGAAACGCTCACGCGAGGGGAGGGTTGGTTGGGGCGGGGTAGCCTGCGGCGCATGGATGCCGAGGACGAGAAGCTCGTGACGCTCGCGCGCGCCGCGCTGGCGCGGGCGCTCGTCCGCACCATGCCCCCCACCGGCGCGGCGGTGCGCGACGACATGGGCCGGACCTACGCCGCCGCCACCGTGGAGGTCGACGGCGCGAGCGTGACCGGGCTCCAGCTCGCGGTGGCGAGCGCGATCTCCAGCGGCGCGCGGGCGTTCGAGGCGGCGGCGATCGTCGGCGCGCAGCACGACCCGGCCGACGAGGGGCTCACCGCGCTCGAGGCGTTCGGCCCGGTCGCGACGGTGATCAGGGCGCGGCCCGACGGCAGCGTCGTCGGGTGACGTTCCGCTCCGGGTTCGCCTGCTTCGTCGGCCGTCCCAACGCCGGCAAGTCGACGCTCACGAACGCGCTCGTCGGCAGCAAGGTCGCGATCGCGTCGAGCAAGCCGCAGACGACCCGGCACGCGATCCGCGGCATCGTGCACCGCGCCGACGCGCAGCTCGTGCTGGTCGACACGCCTGGCCTGCACAAGCCGAAGACCCTGCTCGGCGAGCGCCTCAACGACATCGTGCGCACGACGCTCACGGAGGTCGACGTCGTCGCGTTCTGCGTCCCCGCCGACCAGCCGGTCGGGCGCGGCGACGAGTTCATCGCGCGGGAGCTGGCGGAGCTGCGGACGCCGGCGATCGCGGTCGTCACCAAGGGGGACCTACAGCCGGACAAGCAGCGGATGGGCGAGCAGCTCCTCGCGGTGAGCCGGCTCGGCGAGTGGGCCGAGGTGATCCCGGTGTCGGCGACGACGCGGTGGCAGGTCGACACGCTCGCCGACCTGCTGGTGCAACGGCTCCCGGAGGGCCCGCCGCTCTACCCCGAGGGCGAGCTGACGGACGAGCCGGAGGCGACGATGGCCGCCGAACTGATCCGCGAGGCGGCGCTGGAGGGCGTCCGCGACGAGCTGCCGCACTCGCTCGCGGTGCTGGTCGAGGAGATGGTGCCGCGCGAGGGCCGCGACGACCTGGTCGACGTGAGCGCGATCCTGTTCGTGGAGCGGGACAGCCAGAAGGCGATCGTCATCGGCCGCGGCGGCGAGCGGCTCAAGGCGGTCGGGTCCACGGCCCGCCAGCAGATCGAACGGCTGCTCGGCACCCGGGTCTACCTGGACCTCCGGGTCAAGGTGGCGAAGGACTGGCAGCGCGACCCGAAGCAGCTCCGGCGGCTCGGCTTCTAGGGCAGCCGCAGCTCCCACGAGTCCCACTCGTGCTCGCAGACGAAGCCGAGCCGGCGGTTGACGCGGAGCATGTGCTCGTTGGACGCGGCGTTCCACGTGACGATCGCCTCGGCGCCGGAGTCGAGCGCGCGCAGCAGGTTGACCGCCTTCACGCAGAGGCCGAGGCCGTGGCCGCGGTGCGGGACGGCGACGGCGGTGTCCTCGTTCTCGATGACCTCGGGCCACTCGGGCAGCCGGACGAGCTGGTTGAACGCCGCCAGCTCGCCGGTGTCCACGGCCCGCGCGAGGACGGTCCACATGGTGTGACCGCGCGCCCGCAGCCCGGCCTCGTAGTCGCGCACCCGGTCGGGCGTGTAGACCCAGTCGTCCATCGTGAGGTCGTCGCGCGGCGCGGTGTTCATGGTGTCCATCAGCCGCGTGTACCGCTCCAGCAGGTCGTCGGGGCAGTCGCCGTCGAACGCCACCAGCTCGTAGCCCGCCGGCGGCGCGGCCAGCGCGGCGACGTCGTCGCGGGAGACCGAACGCAGCCGCACCACGTTGAGCTGCTCGACCGAGCCGAGCGTCCCGCCGCGCCCGGTCACCCACCGGCCGACGGCGTCGCCGTGCACCGTCTCGACGTTGAGCATCGTGCGGCCGAGCGGGCGCACGTGCTCCTCCGCCGCGGCGAACAGCGCCGCGAGCACCGGCGCGACGTCGCGGCCGGGCGCGACCGCCGGGTGGAACCACGCGCGGTCCCGGTTGTCCTCCGCCTCCCACCAGGTCAGCTCGCCCGCGCCCACCAGCGAGGGGCCGTCCCAGGCGAGCCAGAGGAACACGCGGTGCCGGCCGGAGGTGTTGCGCAGCCGGTTGAGGACGTACTCGGCCGGCGCGACGAGGCCGGAAGGCCACTGCTCGCGGGTGTGCGCCCGCAGGAAGTCGGTGTACGCCCGCGCGACGGCCTCGTCCGCGGTACGCGGGTCGAACGGCTCGATGCGCACCGCGCCGTTGTACCGCCGCGTCGCGCGGGCGGCCACCGCATTAGCGGGAGACAATGGGCGGCGTGGCGCTGTACAGGGACCAGGCCGTCGTGCTGCGGACCCAGAAGCTCGGCGAGGCCGACCGCATCGTCACCATGCTCACGAAGCGCCACGGCAAGGTCCGCGCGGTCGCGAAGGGCGTGCGCCGGACGAAGAGCCGCTTCGGCGCGCGGCTGGAGCCGTTCATCCACGTCGACGTGCAGAACTACGCCGGCCGCGAGCTCGACGTGGTGACGCAGGCCGAGATCGTCGACGCGTTCACCCGGATGATGGACGACTACGAGCGCTACACCGCCGGCACCGCGATGCTCGAAGCCGCGGAGCGCCTCACCGAGGAGCGGGAGCCCTCGCTCAAGCTCTACCTCCTCCTCGTCGGCGGCCTGCGCGCGCTCGACGGCGGCGAGCACGCGCCGTCGCTGGTGCTCGACGCGTTCCTCCTCCGCGCGCTGTCCGTCAGCGGCTACGAGCCGGCGCTCGACGCGTGCGCGCGCTGCGCGACGGAGGGGCCGCACCGGTGGTTCACCCGCGAGGCCGGCGTCGTCTGCTCGGGCTGCCGGGGACCGGCCGCGGCGAGCCCGACGGTGGCGGCGGTGGCGTTGCTGTCGGCGCTGCTCTCCGGCGACTGGACCGTCGCGGACGCGGCGGACACGCGCACGCGGCGCGAGGCGAGCGGCCTGGTGTCGGCGTACACCGAGTACCACATGGACCGGCGGCTGCGGTCGCTCGCGATGGTCGAGCGGTGAAGCCCCGCCCGCCCACGCCGCACCCGTCCGGCGCCACCGCGCCGAGGCTCCCGAAGGGCACCGTCCCGCGCCACGTCGCGCTCGTCATGGACGGCAACGGCCGCTGGGCGAAGCAGCGCGGGCTGCCGCGCACGAAGGGCCACGAGGCGGGGGAGCACGCGCTGTTCGACTGCGTCGAGGGCGCGATCGAGGCGGGCGTCGAGTGGCTGTCGGCGTACGCGTTCTCGACCGAGAACTGGAAGCGCTCGCCCGAGGAGGTGCGCTTCCTCATGGGCTTCAACGAGAACGTCCTCGTCCGCCGCCGCGACGAGATGCACGCGCTCGGCGTCCGCGTCCGCTGGGCCGGCCGGCGCGAACGCCTCTGGCCGCGGGTGATCCGCCGCCTGGAGGAGGCCGAGGAGCTGACCCGGCACAACAAGGTCCTGACGCTGACCATGTGCGTGAACTACGGCGGCCGCGCCGAGATCGTCGACGCGGTGCGCGACATCGCGCGCCGCGCGGCGGACGGCCGCATCAACCCGGACCGGGTGAGCGAGAAGACGATCGCCCGCGCGCTGGACGAGCCGGAGATGCCGGACGTCGACCTGTTCGTCCGCACGTCAGGGGAGCAACGGGTCAGCAACTTCCTGCTGTGGCAGAGCGCGTACGCCGAGCTGGCGTTCGTCGACACGCTCTGGCCCGACTTCGACCGCCGCCACCTCTGGCGGGCGATCGAGGACTACGCCAACCGCGAACGCCGCTACGGAGCCGCCGAGTGAGCACCCGCCTCCAGCACGCCAACGTCGTCGTCCCGAAGGGCAGCACCGCCACGGTCGCGCCGTTCTACGAGCAGGTGCTCGGCCTGCGCCGCCTCGCCAAGCCGACCGCGCTGGACCCGAGCGGCGCGTGGTTCGACGTGGACGGCTACGCGCAGGTGCACCTGTCCGAGCGCGACGGGGAGCGCCACCCCGACAGCCACTTCGCGCTCGTCGTGGACGACCTCGACGCGGTGCTGCGCCGCGTCGCGGAGAGCGGCGCGCCGTGGACCGAGCAGGAGGACGTGTTCGGCGGGCGGCGCGGGTTCACCCGCGACCCGGCCGGCAACCGGATCGAGCTGCTGGAGCGGGCGGGGACGCTCGCCTAGGTGCCGGCGAGCCGGACGAGCGCGTACGCGATCACGAGCGCGACGACGACGACCCGGATCGCGCGGCCCGGCGGCGGCACGCTCGGCCACGACAGGAACACGAGCCACGTCAGCAGCACGGCGACGAGCAGCAGCGCGACGCCGCCGACGACCGGCGGCGCGAGCAGCCCGGCGGCGACGAGGCCCACGACGACGAGGCCGGGCAGCGGGCGGGGCAGCCCGCGGAGGAACACGACGACGTGCGCGCTGCGGCGTTCGACCGCCGCGCGGAACGGCGTCGCGCCCGGGGTGAGGAACGGCCGGCGCTCTGACACGGCGGTAGCGTACGAGACGTGCTGGTGGTGACGCGGTTCGTCGTGGAGCCGGCCGACGAGCAGGCGTTCCGCGCGCAGGCCGCGGCGGCCATCGGCGCGCTGTCCGAACGCCCCGGCTGGCGCGGCGGCCGGGTCGGCCGCGCGATCGACGACGCGCGTGGCTGGCTGCTGCTCACCGAGTGGGAGAGCGTGGGCGCGTACCGCCGCGCGCTGGGCGGCTTCGACGTGAAGATGCACGCGACCCCGCTGCTCGCCCGCGCGGTCGCGGAGCCGAGCGCGTACGAGACGTTCGACGACACCGACGCCCCGTCCGACCGGGCCGCCGATGCCGACTCGGCGGGACCCGCGCGGTAGGGTCGGCCGCGACCCCCCACGCGACCGAGAGGACCCGCAACGATGCGTGCCCGCCGCCTGCTCGCCGCCACCGTGCTGCCCCTGCTGCTCGTGTCCTTCGCCGCCTGCGGCGAGGACGAGGAGAAGGAGGCCGAGGAGGCGTTCGGCAAGTCCTGCACGGACCTCAAGAAGCCGGCCAACGCCAGCGCCGCGCTCCCGGCCGACGTCCCCGCCGGCATCACCGGCGCGACGTTCTACGACGTGCAGACGCAGGGCTCGACGAAGCGGTACTTCGCCTACGTCGACGGCACCGACGTCGTGAAGGTGCGCGACGACATCAAGGCCGCGTACGAGGCCGCGAGCATCGAGATCGAGGGCAGCGACGCCGAGCCGCCGGCCGAGGCGGAGTTCGAGTGGAAGAAGGGCGCGAACGAGGGCAGCGTCCAGGTCGTGCCGCTGTGCCAGGGCACCCTGCGCGTGCGCTACCGGGTCGGCCCGGCGTAGCCGGCTAGGCCCGCACGAGGTCGCGCAGCACGGCGGTCAGCGTGTCGGCGTCCTGGTACGTCAGTCCCAGCGCCGACACGTGCCGCCAGCGCACGACGCCCGCGGCGTCGACCACGAACACCGCCCGCTTCGTCGTCCCGAACGGCCCGTCCGCGCCGTAGAGCCTGATGACCGTGCGGTCGGGGTCGGCGAGCAGCGGGAACGTCAGCCCGCGCTTCGCCGCGAACCGCTCGTGCGAGTCGAGGTTCTGCGCGGAGATGCCGAGGACGACCGCGTCGAGCTCCGCGAAACGGCCGAGCTGGTCCTGGTACGAGCAGAGCTGGCGGGTGCACACGGGCGTGTCGTCGCCGGGGTAGAACGCGAGCACGACCGGCGCGCCGCGCAGCTCGGAGAGCACGTACGGGCGGCGCCCGTCGGGCGACGTGCCGTCGAGGACGAAGTCGGGCGCGGGGGAGCCGAGGTCAGGGACAGCCATGCGTTCTTCGTTCCCCCTCCGAGCCCGATAACCTCCACCGCATGGCCGACCGCATGGACAACCTCGTCAGCCTCGCGAAGCGGCGCGGCTTCGCCTACCCCGGCTCGGAGATCTACGGCGGCCTGCGGGCGTCGTGGGACTACGGCCCGCTCGGCGTGGAGCTGAAGAACAACATCAAGCGCCTCTGGTGGCGCTCGATGGTGCAGATGCGCGACGACGTCGTCGGCCTCGACTCGTGCATCATCCTGGCGCCGCAGGTCTGGGAGACCTCGGGCCACGTCACCGGCTTCACGGACCCGCTGACCGAGTGCACGTCGTGCCACAACCGGTTCCGCGCGGACCACCTCGAGGAGCAGTACGAGGCGAAGCACGGCCGCCCGCCGGCGTCGCTGGCCGACGTGCCGTGCCCGACCTGCGGCACCAAGGGCCAGTTCACCGAGCCGCGGATGTTCAGCGGCCTGATGAAGTCGTTCGTCGGCCCGGTCGAGGACGCGTCCGCGCAGGTGTGGCTGCGGCCGGAGACCGCGCAGGGCATCTTCGTGAACTACCTCAACGTCCAGCAGTCGGCGCGCCGCAAGCCGCCGTTCGGCATCGCGCAGATCGGCAAGTCGTTCCGCAACGAGATCACGCCCGGCAACTTCATCTTCCGCACCCGCGAGTTCGAGCAGATGGAGATGGAGTTCTTCGTGCCGCCGGCCGAGGGCGAGCGGTGGTTCGAGTACTGGAAGGCCGAGCGCAAGCAGTGGTTCCTCGACCTCGGCATCCGCGAGGGGAACCTGCGCTTCTACGAGCACCCGAAGGAGAAGCTCGCTCACTACTCCAAGGGCACGTTCGACATCGAGTACAAGTTCGACTTCCCGCGTACGGAGTGGGCCGAGCTGGAGGGCATCGCGTACCGCGGCGACTACGACCTGGCGGTGCACTCCAAGGCCTCCGGCGTTGACCTGTCGTACTTCGAGCAGGAGTCCGGCGAGCGCTACGTCCCGCACGTCGTGGAGCCGGCGCTCGGCGTGGACCGTACGGCGCTCGTCGTGCTGCTCGACGGCCTCACCGAGGACGAGGCGCCGACCGGCAAGGGCACGATGGAGAAGCGCACGCTGCTCAAGATCGACCCGCGCCTGGCGCCGGTGAAGGTCGCGGTGCTGCCGCTGTCGCGCAACGAGCGGCTCTCGCCGATGGCCCGCGAGCTCGGCCAGACGCTGCGCCGGTCGTGGAACTGCGAGTTCGACGACGCGGGCGCGATCGGGCGCCGCTACCGGCGGCAGGACGAGATCGGCACGCCGTTCTGCGTGACGGTCGACTTCGAGTCGCTGGACGACAACGCCGTGACCGTGCGGGAGCGCGACTCGATGGCGCAGGAGCGCGTCGCGCTGGCCGAGGTGGAGACGTACCTCAAGGAACGCCTCCCGCTCTGCTGAGCCGCGCCGAGCCCGCGAAGGAGAAGGAGCCCCGCCCGGGGGCTCGGGCGGGGCTCCTGGCGCGCTGGGGGCGCCGGACCAGCGGGCCGGACCAGCGGCCGGACTAGCGGGCGGGGCCGCAGGCCGGGTCGGGCGGGTCCTCGACCAGGCGCTGGAGCTGCGTGTGCCACTCGGCGTAGACCTCGCAGAACACGACGCACGGCTTGTCGCCGTACCGGTCGCACTCGACGGCCGAGGCCCCGAGCGCCGGGATGACGGAGGCGCCGGCGACGAGGCCGGCCAGCAGGAGTCGCATCAACAGACCGGCTGCTGCGGCGGGTCGGCCAGGATGCGTTCGACCTGGTCCCACCAGCGGTCGACGGTGGTGCACAGGGAGCCCGGGCCGAGGCAGCGCGGGTCCTGGTTCGGGTCGCACGCCGAGGCGCCCGGCACCGGGAGGGTGGCGCTCGCCGCGAGGACGGCGAGCGCGAGGAGGCGGCGCATGGAGGTCCTTCCTAGACGCAGTGCAGCGTGGGGTCGCCGGTCGCGGCCTCGAGGACCGAGGTGACGACGAGGCAGACGCAGTTCTGGGCGATGTCGCACCAGGACGGCGGGATGTTCGGCCGCGCGGTGGCGGCGGGGGCGGCGGCGGTCGTCGCGGCGAGCGCGACGGCGGCGACGGCGAGGGAACGGCGCACGAGGGACTCCTCTCAGGGGCAGCCGGCGAGGCCGGTGCGGGGGACGGGGGGCAGGTCGATGCTCGACGAGTCCCGGACCAGCTCGTAGCGGCTGACGATCGCCTTGCAGTACGTCGTGCAGTACGGGAACGAGTACGGGTCGCAGGCCGACGCGGACGGCAGCGGCAGCGTCACCGACGCGGCCACGACGGCGGCGCCGGCCAGGGCGGCGAGGCGGGTCACGTGCCGCACACGCCGAGGTCGAGGTTGTACCAGTACGGCCCCACGCCGGCCGCGTTGCGGACCGAGGTGTACGCCGACTGCCCGATCGTGCAGGCGTTCTGGCACCACGGCGGCCGGTACGGGTCGCACGCGGACGCGGGGGTGGCGAGCAGCGGGGCGGCCGCCGCGACGGCCAGGGCGGCGAGCGCGAGAGTGCGTCGCATGAGGGGGAGCCTTCCTCGTGAGGGGGGAGGAACGCCGCGGCCGGCGGGCGTGCGCCGAGCCGGCCGCGGCGGTACGGCTACATCGGGCAGACGAAGAGGTCCCAGTAACCGGGGATCTTGTCGCCGCCGGGCAGCGAGTGGCGCGCCGCCTCGTACGTGTTGCCGGTCTCGACGCAGCCGTTGGTGCAGCCGCCGGAGCCGCCGCCCTCGATGTCGATGACGATGACCGGCTCCTGGCAGTACGCCGAGGCGGGCGCGACGGGGGCGACGAACGCCGCCGCCCCGGCCGCGAGGCCGAGCAGCGCGAGCTTGGTACGCATGGGTCTCCTTGCTGGGTGAGGGGTCTACGCCGCGCAGTAGAGCGGCGGGAGGACGGTGCCGCCGGTGGCCCGGTCGGCGATGCCGTACGGGACTCCGGCGATGGTGCAGGGGCTGCAGAAGCCGGTGAGCTCGTACAGCGCCGGGTAGCAGATCGCCGACGCGGGCGCCGGCGCGAGGGTGGACGCGGCGGCGGCGACGAGGGCGGCCAGCGCGAGCTTGGTGCGCACGAGGGGTCTCCTTACTGGACGCACTCCAGCCACGGCAGCCCGGTGAGGGAGCAGACGTCGCAGTGGCCGGTCGCGTAGTAGAGGGGCAGGGAGCAGACGGCGGACGCCCGCGGCGCCGCGACGGCCAGGGAGGCCACCGCGACGCCACCGGCGAGCAGGAGCCGCAGCATCAGAGGACGCAGTTCCAGGTGAGGTCCGGCAGCGCGTCGCCGGCCGCGGCGTCCGCGGCGCGGTACGCGCCGGCCACCGCCGTGCAGGCGTTGTAGCAGCCGGGCAGCGGGTAGACGGTGACGCACGACGCGGACGCGGACGTGGCCGGCACCAGGCCGGCGGCCGCGGCCGCGAGGGCGGCGAGAGCGAGGGTCTTGCGCAACGCGGTGCTCCTTCAGGTGGGGGGCTAGGCGAGGCAGATGAACTGGACGTCCGGCAGGAGGTCCTTGGCCACGCGGTCGGCCGTGTAGTACGCCGACGCCGTGATCGTGCAGGGGTTGGAGCAGTGCCCGGTGAGGGCGTAGGTCAGGCTGTCGCAGTACGCCGACGCGGGGGCGGTCGGCAGCAGCGTCAGCGCGATGCCGGCGCCCAGGAGGCCGGCGACGAGGGGCTTGCGCATGGGAGGTCTCCTCTGAGGGGGGTTACTGCAGGCAGGGGCGGTCCGGGGTGAGGAGCTTGCACAGGTTCGTGCACTCGCCCTTGACCGAGGACAGGACCGGGTCGCAGTACGCCGAGGCGGGTGCCGCGGGCAACACGGCGAGCGCCGTTCCGGCGAGCAGGACGGCGGCGGCGAGGCGGCGCATCACGCGAGACAGGCGAGGAAGCCGTCGCCGACCACGTCGTTGACGACCCGCACGACGAGGCCGGGGCAGAGGTTCGGGCAGGACGGGCCGCCGACGGCCGAGAGGTCGGGGCCGCAGACGGCGGAGGCGGCGGGGAGGGGGGCGAGGCTCGCGACAGCCGCGAGCCCCACGCCCGCCAGGGCGATCTTTCGACGCACTGATGGCTCCTTGTGGGAGTCGAGGGGGTTGGTGGCGGGCAGAGTAGGGCAAACCGGGCTGCCTGCCTAGGGCGGGAGCCTGGGGATAGGTTGGTGCCGTACCGCCGCGCTCGAAGGAGAGGCCGTGCCGAAGTACGTCTACGCGTTCGCCGAGGGCAACAGGGACCTCAAGGACCTGCTCGGCGGCAAGGGTGCCAACCTGGCCGAGATGACGAACCTCGGCCTGCCCGTGCCGCCCGGGTTCACGATCACGACGGAGGCGTGCAAGGTCTACCTCAACAGCGGCGCCGAGCCGCCGGAGCTGGCCGCGCAGGTCACCGAGCAGCTCGCCCGCCTCGAGGAGGCGATGGGCAAGCGGCTCGGCGACGCCGAGAACCCGCTGCTCGTCTCGGTGCGCTCGGGCGCGAAGTTCTCGATGCCCGGGATGATGGACACCGTCCTGAACATCGGCCTCAACGACGCCTCGGTCGCCGGCCTGGAGAAGCAGACCGGCAACGAGCGGTTCGCCTGGGACTCCTACCGCCGGCTCGTGCAGATGTTCGGCAAGACCGTGCTCGACGTCGAGGGCGAGCTGTTCGAGCACGCGATCGACGAGCTCAAGGCCGGGCGCGGCGTGAAGAGCGACCTCGAGCTCGACGCGGCCGACCTGCGGTCGCTGGTGGAGACGTTCAAGCGCATCGTGCGGGAGCACGCGGGGCGGGAGTTCCCGACCGACCCGCGCGAGCAGATGGACCTCGCCATCCGCGCGGTCTTCGACTCGTGGAACGGCGAGCGCGCCCGGCTCTACCGCCGCCAGGAACGGATCCCCGCCGACCTCGGCACCGCGGTCAACGTGCAGACGATGGTGTTCGGCAACCTCGGCATGGACTCGGGCACCGGCGTGGCGTTCACCCGCGACCCGGGCACCGGCGCGACCGGCTCGTACGGCGACTACCTGGAGAACGCGCAGGGCGAGGACGTCGTCGCCGGCATCCGCAACACCCGCGCGCTGGAGGAGCTCGCCGACATCGACCCGGCGGGCTACGAGGCGCTGCTGGAGAACATGCGGACGCTGGAGAACCACTACCGCGACCTGTGCGACATCGAGTTCACGATCGAGCGCAACAAGCTCTGGATGCTCCAGACGCGCGTCGGCAAGCGCACCGCGGCGGCGGCGTTCATCATCGCGAACACGCTCGTGGACGAGGGGATGATCGACCTCGACGAGGCGTTGCAGCGGGTGAGCGGCGCGCAGCTCGCGCAGCTCATGTTCCCGCGCTTCGGCGACACCGACGCGCCGCGCATTGGCAAGGGGATGAACGCCTCGCCCGGCGCGGCCGTGGGCGTCGCGGTGTTCGACTCCGACCGCGCCGAGGAGCGGGCGAAGACCGAGCCGGTCATCCTCGTCCGCCGGGAGACCAACCCCGACGACCTCAACGGCATGATCGCCGCGCAGGGCATCCTGACGAGCCGCGGCGGCAAGACGAGCCACGCCGCGGTCGTCGCGCGCGGCATGGGCAAGACGTGCGTCTGCGGCGCGGAGGAGCTCGACGTCGACCTGGCCGCGCGGCGGTTCACCGCGCCCGACGGCACCGTCGTCAACGAGGGCGACCTCATCTCGATCGACGGCACCAGCGGCGCGGTCTACCTCGGCGAGGTGCCGGTCGTCCCGTCGCCGGTGGTGGAGTACTTCGAGGGCAACCTGGCACCCGACGCCGACCCGCTGGTCGCCGCGGTGCACCGGCTGCTGGAGCACGCCGACTCGAAGCGCCGGCTCGGGGTCCGCGCCAACGCCGACACGCCGGAGGACGCGGAGCGCGGCCGGCGGTTCGGCGCGGCGGGCATCGGCCTGTGCCGGACCGAGCACATGTTCCTCGGCGACCGCCGCCAGCTCGTCGAGGACCTGATCCTCGCGGGCGACGACGAGGCGGCGCGCGACGTGGCGCTGCAGGCGTTGCTGCCGCTGCAGCGCGACGACTTCGTCGGCATCTTCGAGGCGATGGACGGGCTGCCCGTCACGATCCGGCTGCTCGACCCGCCGCTGCACGAGTTCCTCCCCGGCATGGAGGAGCTGGCGGTGAAGGTGGCGCTGGGCGAGGAGCGCGGCGAGGACGTCGCCAAGGAGAAGACGCTGCTCGACGCCGTCCGCCGGCTGCACGAGCAGAACCCGATGCTCGGCCTGCGCGGCGTGCGCCTCGGCCTGGTGATCCCCGGCCTGTTCGCGCTGCAGGTCCGCGCGATCGCGGAGGCGGCGAGGATCCGCCGCGACGCCGGCGGGGACCCGCGCGCCGAGATCATGGTGCCGCTCGTCGGCGCGGTGCAGGAGCTGGAGGTCATCCGCGAGGAGACCGAACGCGTCCTCGCCGAGGTCGGCGTCGAGGCGCTGATCGGCACGATGATCGAGGTGCCGCGCGCCGCGCTGACGGCGGGGCAGATCGCGGAGGCCGCGGACTTCTTCTCCTTCGGCACCAACGACCTCACGCAGATGGGCTGGGGCTTCTCGCGCGACGACGTCGAGGCGGCGTTCTTCTCGCGGTACCTGGACCTCGGCATCTTCGGCGTGAGCCCGTTCGAGACGCTGGACCGCGACGGCATCGGCCGGCTCGTCCGCATCGCGGTCGAGGAGGGCCGCGCCGCGAAGCCCGGCATCAAGCTCGGCATCTGCGGCGAGCACGGCGGCGACCCCGACTCCGTGCACTTCTGCCACGAGGTCGGGCTCGACTACGTCTCCTGCTCGCCGTTCCGGGTGCCGGTCGCCCGGCTCGAGGCCGGGCGCGCGGCGGCCGAGTCGAAGGGCAGCGACACGAGGTGAGACGGGCGCTGCGGTGGCTGCTCCGCGGCACCGCGGCCCTGCTCGTCGTCGTGCTGCTCGTCGTCGGCTGGACGGCGTTCCGGGTCTGGCAGGTCGCCCGCGACGACTCGCGCGCGCCGGCCGACGCGATCGTCGTGCTGGGCGCGTCGCAGTTCGACGGGCGGCCGTCCTCGATCTTCCGGGCCCGGCTCGACCACGCGCGGACGCTCTACACCGACGGCGTCGCGCCGCTCGTCGTCACCGTCGGCGGCAACCGGCAGGGCGACCGGTTCACCGAGGCCGGCGCGGGGGCGACGTACCTGCGCGGCGAGGGCGTGCCGCGCGACGCGGTCACCGAGGTGGCCGAGGGCAGCGACACGCTGACGTCGTTGCGCGCCGTGGCCCGCCTCGCGAAGGTCCGCGGCTGGGACCGGGTGCTGCTCGTCACCGACCCGTGGCACTCGTTCCGGGCCCGGTCGATGGCCGGGCAGCTCGGCATGGACGCGGAGACGTCGCCGACCCGCACCGGCCCGGTCGTGCAGGGGCGCGGGCGCGAGCTGCGCTACATCCTGCGGGAGACGGCGGCGTACCTGCACTACAAGGTGTTCCGCACGTCGTTCGGCCGGGGGCCCAGCGCCGTCTGACGCCGTGGCAGGGACCGGTGCCGGGCCGCCGAAGAAGGGGGGCCATGCGCCCCTTCGCCCTCGTCCTCGTCGCCGCGGCCCTCGCGGTGCCCGCCGCGCCGGCCTCCGCCTCCTGCACCGACCTGTACCTGCGGACCTGCCTCGAGGCGCTCGTGAACCTCGACAAGATCCGGGGGCTCTGTTACCCGCCGGACGCGGCAGACCCGTTCGGCTGCTAGCCCACCCCGAGAGGAACCCATGAAGCGCATCGCCCTGCTCGCCTGCGGCCTCGCCGCCGCGGCGTCGTTCTCCGTGCAGTCCTCGGCCCAGGCCGACCCGCCCTGCTTCTCGCAGCAGTGGCAGGACTGCCTCGAGCCGGTGTGCCTGCTCGTCGCCGACGTCTGCCACCCGCAGTAGCCGAGAGGAAGCCATGAAGCGCATCGCCCTGGTCGTCGTGGCGGCCGCCCTCGTCCCGCTCGGCCCGCCGGCGCAGGCCGTGCCGTGCGTCGACACGACGGTCCCGGAGTGCACGAAGCCGCTGCGCGACAAGCTGGTGCACCTCTGCTTCCCGCCGGACGTCGCGGACCCGTACGGCTGCTAGCGCCAGGCAGGCGCGGCCGGGTCGCGCGGCGAAGAGAAACAACGTGAACCGAATCCGCCTGCTGGGTGCCACGCTCGTCGCCCTGTCCGCCACCGGCCTCGCGGCGTTGCCGCGCGCCACCGCCGCCACCAACGGCGGCATGACGTGGCGCCAGCGTGCCGTCGCCGACAACTCGAAGTACACCGAGCCCTCGCTGGCGATCGACAAGAAGGGCAACATCGCCGTCTGCTCGCCCGGCGGCCCCGGCACGGTGCTGTGGATCTCGGAGGACGACGGCAAGACGTTCCGCCCGTCGGCCACCGGCGTGGAGGACGGCACCGGCGGCGGCGACTGCGAGATCCACTTCCTGCCGAACGGCACGCTCGTCGACTCCGACCTGGCCATCGAGACGTCGTACATCCACACGTCGACCGACCTGGGCCGGACGTGGACGTACACCGGCGACGCGGGCGAGGAGCAGGACCGGCAGTGGTTCGCGTCCTACGACAAGGGCGAGCCGATCCTGTACCACGTCTACCACGGCATCGGCGAGGAGCTGGAGTGGTACGTCGCCAGCCATGACGGCGGCAAGACCTGGGACAAGGTCCCGACGCTGGTCAACTCGGCGACCCAGGCCAACTGCACGCCGAACGCCGTCGCGAAGCCCGGCGACACCGCGTGCCTGACCGACCAGGACTACAACACGTTCTCCGGCCCGATGCTCGTGGACCAGAACACCGGCGAGCTCTACGTCGTCTACGGCGTCAGCGACGCGGCGACCAACGGCACCAGCACCGGCGGCTTCGGCAACCCGCGCGGCCTCGTCGTCGCGCACAGCACCGACGGCGTGAACTTCACCAACAGGTACGCCGTCGTCATCAACGGCATGGTGATCGACGGCGAGTACGTCGCCTCCGGCTTCCCCTGGGGCGTGATCGACCCGGCCGGCAACGTGTACGTCGTCTTCAACTCCAGCGAGGGCGGCCACTACCACACGTACTACGCGTACTCGACGGACCACGCGGAGACCTGGAGCGAGCCGGTCAAGATCGACGACAACCCGATCCCCGAGGGCGCGACGGTCTTCTCGACCGGCGCCTCGGTCGCGACCGGCATCGTCGACTTCGCCTGGATCGAGACCGACAAGGCGGCGAACACCGACGACAAGAACGCGCTCTGGTACATCAACATGGCGCAGGTCCGCGACGCCGCGACGGACCACCCGACGATCATCAACTCGCGCGTGGCGGACCACCCGATCCACCGCGGCAACATCTGCCTGCACGGCACCCTGTGCCAGGTCGCGCCGAACGGCCTCGGCGGCGGCTCGCGCTCGCTCGGCGACTTCTTCGAGCTCGCGATCGGCCCCGACGGCCTGGCGCAGATGGCGTGGACCGACGACGGGCGCGAGGGCGAGCCGAAGCAGGTCTACTGGGCGAAGCAGACGTCCGGCCCGACGGCGTTCGGCGGCACGGTGCCCCAGAAGGGCACCGGCGGCACCGGCGGCCGCGGCGGCTCGGGCGGCACCGGCGGGCGCGGCGGCTCGGGAGGGCGCGGCGGCTCCGGCGGCGGCTCGATCCCGTCGACCGGCCTGCCGGACGCGCTGCCGGTGGCGGCGTTGCTGCTGCTCGGCGCGACCGGCGTGGCCCTCGCGGCGCGGCGGCGTACGACCGGCTGACCCGCGGGGCGCAGGCCGGCCCCGGCCCGCGCCACGCACCTCTCCCTCCCGGCCAAAGGCGGCGGCCCCGGCCGCGGCGTAGACCGCTGCCGCGTCGCGCGCGTGCCCGCGCGGCAGCGGCCGGCGTCGCCCCGGCCGCCGTTCCGCCCGGCGACAGGGAGGGGGTGATCCCCGTGACCCACCGCATCGTCCGCGCCGCGCTCGGCCTCGCCGCCGCCGGCGCGCTCGTCGCGCCCGCGCTCCAGGCACGGGCCG